>NZ_CAWPRX010000186.1:0-4642 GCF_963890365.1 Tychonema sp. LEGE 07196
CCCCCTTTCCCCACTCCCGGACACTCGGACACTCATCCCCAAACGCACCAAATATATTTCAAGTTGTAACAAACGATTCCCAAAAGTGCCAATTTGTCTCAAATTGGTGAAAGCTCGTGCCCGCGAAAAGGAGTTTTCCGAATATGTCTTTAACAGATACCCAAGTCTACGTAGCGCTCGTAATTGCTTTGATTCCTGGAATCTTGGCTTTCCGGCTGTCAACTGAACTGTACAAGTAGTTTCTAGACACCAGTCGCGAATCGCAAAATGCCTGTCCGAGTAGTTAAATCTTCAAATTACAGACAATTGCTGCCACCGTGGAGTAGATTGTTTGTGGTCAGCAAGAGGAAACTGCAAGGGCAGGCATTTTTATTGTGCAATTCCGTCCTCAAGCGTTACCCAGTCTCAAAAATTTTGGCTGCCGGCACCGTCACGAACAGGGGCAGGTGTGCGTTAAGCTCGGAATTTGCACGGTTTGTGCTCTAAAACTTCAGTCTCAGGTATTTGAAAAAAAATTATGCAAGCAATTCAACCCACCGTTACCCCACTGCGTCCTGTAAAAACTCCCCCTCGGGTTACTCCTCGTCGCAACAGCAAGCGCCAGCGTTCCTACCCTCATCAAACGCTCGCCGCCGAAACAGGAGTTAAGTTAGCAGTCAACATTGTACTTTCAGTCTGTGCGACTTCTGCTGTGATTCAGCTTTTGCCTCACTTCCGGGCAGTGCAAGAAAAGTTGCACGAAATTCAAGCTGAAGTCAATCTTACCCAAGGGCGAGTAGATAAGTCGCGATCGGACTTTAACCGCTCTTTTGACCCTAGTCTTGCTAAAACTGTGATGCAAGAGCAAAGCAATCGAATGGATCCCCAGCAGCGTCAGGTGATTTTGGAAGAGTCCCCGACACCAGAAGTCGAAGACTCCACCCCGCAACCTTAAGGGAGTTGGCGGTCGGCAGTTGGCAGTTGGCAGTCGGCAGTCGGCAGTTGGCAACTAACAACTAGCAACTGACAACTGACTACTGACTACTGACTACTGACTACTGACTGCGGACTGCTGACTACTGACTTAGCAATCACGGTTTTTTCCTTCAATAGTTGCAGTGCAGCTTGATATTGCAAGTCTGCTTCGGTGCCGATTCGATCGCGCGCAATCGGCTGTAGCGGCACTACGCGATCGGGCGAAATCCCCAATTTGTTAATATCCGTGTGGTTCGGCGTCTCGTACCTAGCGACAGTCACCGCCAACCCGGAACCGTCAGACAAATCAAACAAAGACTGAATCAGCCCTTTGCCAAAAGTCTTTTCTCCGACCAATTGAGCTCTGCCGTTATCTTGCAGCGCACCAGCCAAAATTTCGCTAGCGCTGGCTGTTCCTTTGTTGACCAAAACAATTAGCGGATCTGCCGTCAAAGCCCCTCCATAGGCTTCAAAACTGCCGAGAATGCCTTGTCTGTTGACGGTGTAGACGATCGTCCCGGAATCGAGCCACAGACGCGCAATTTCAATTCCTGCTTGCAACAGTCCGCCCGGATTGTTACGCAAATCGAGAATGTAGGCGGCGGCTCCTTGTTTTTCCAAACTGTCGATCGCGCCGGCGACTTCCTCAGTAGCATTAGCGCTGAATTGACTCAAGCGAATGTAGCCCAGCGGTAAATTGTCTGGGCCAGACTGCAATTCGGCGTAAACCGGGTGGAGTTCAATCCGATCGCGCACCAACTCAATATCTTCAGGAACGTCTCTTCCTTCGCGCCCCAAGGTCAAAGTAACGGCAGTACCGGCGCGGCCGCGCATTCGAGTTGCTGCCTCGTCTAGGCTCAATTCTGACGTGAGAGTGCCATCAATTTTCAGAATGCGATCGAGCGGTTGAATGCCGGCTCGATCCGCCGGCGAACCGGCCACAGGAGCCACCACTGTCAGGGTATTTGTCTGGGAGTCGATCGCAATTTGCAGCCCCACACCAGTCAATTCTCCCGAAGTGTTGACCTGCAAACTGCGGTACTGTTCTGGTTTCAGCAGTCGAGTAAAAGGATCGTCGAGATTCGCCAGCATCCCTTGAATCGCCGTGTAAGTCTGCTCTCTGTCGTTGAGCGGCTGCTTGACAGCTTGTTGGCGGATCGACCACCAGTTTTTAGAGTTAAAGCTGTCGTCCACGTAAGAGCGGTTGACAATTCGCCAAGCTTCGCTCAAAAGCTGCTGTTCTGAAGTTAGGGCCGCCGCAGGCTGTGTCCACGCGCCCAGAACCAGGGCGACTTGGAGGAATAGTAAAATTGCCGTCTGAAAAACTCGTCTGTGCATGATTTTTGTGTAAAAGATAGGCAAGTATGGCATCTCCTGCATTTTTAATTTGTAGGCTTTTAAGCTTTTGCGCGGTCAACTCTCCCCCAGACATTCAGGACTCGTCAAATCCGCGTCAAATGTACGCTGCGAACAAAAAAGTATTTAAATTTAACATTTAATTGTAAAAATTAGTGAAGTTTTATCAGGAAAATTAAAACTCACGAGCCAGAGAGTCGCTGACCGACCCGGACTGCGGTCTTGGGCCCTGTTATTGGCTATCTGCCTAGTAGGGGCGGATGTTGAGCTTGCAGAAAATGCTATTTGAGGCGAAGAAAAAAGCGATCGCTCCGTGAATTCTGCACAGCAATTATGTTACATTTTTTATCATAGTCTGGAATTCGATCGGGCAACGCCAGCGAGCAGGAACAAGCGACCGCTGAATTTCCCAGCGCTCGCGGGCGATCGCACAATGCAGAGTTCCTTTCGCAAGCTCCAAATTTTAAAATAGCCTCAGCCATTTGCTAATAAAAGCAAGCTGCTCGGGGCGGGGCGACAAAAACATTGTGGCTGCTGCCCGCTTACCTCAACCACAGCAATATTCTTTTAGGAATTCTGGCTCCATGTTTTCTAAACAAATCACCGACTCAAAAACCTACCAGTGGTTTGAGGAACGCCTGGAAATTCAGGCGCTCGCCGACGACATCACCACTAAGTACGTACCCCCCCACGTCAATATCTTCTACTGCTTGGGCGGAATTACCTTAGTTTGCTTTTTGATCCAATTTGCCACCGGCTTCGCCATGACTTTCTATTACCGTCCAACGGTAGCAGAAGCGTTTTCTTCAGTGCAATACCTGATGAATGAGGTCAACTTCGGCTGGCTGATCCGCTCCATCCACCGCTGGTCTGCCAGCATGATGGTGCTGATGATGATTCTGCACACTTTCCGGGTTTACCTGACCGGCGGCTTCAAAAAGCCCCGCGAATTAACCTGGGTGACAGGAGTAATCTTGGCAGTCCTCACCGTTTCTTTCGGCGTGACAGGCTACTCGCTGCCTTGGGATCAAGTCGGTTACTGGGCCGTTAAAATCGTTTCCGGTGTCCCCGAAGCCATCCCGGTTGTCGGTTCTTTGCTGGTAGAACTTCTACGCGGCGGTGTCAGCGTCGGTCAAGGCACTTTGACTCGCTACTACAGCTTGCACACTTTCGTGCTGCCTTGGCTGATTGTAGTCTTCATGCTGGCTCACTTCTTGATGATTCGCAAGCAAGGCATTTCGGGCCCGTTGTAAGTTTTGAGTTGTAGGGGCGATATTTTTTTGCCCCCTGCGGAATTTTGGGTTGAAAATTCAGAATTCATCACTCATGATATTTATTGACAGCCCGATCGCGCCGCTGATTCAGACTAACGAATACAGCAAGATGCCAAGCCCGGGTAAAAATAAAAGGAGAACACTCTTACTATGTCTATTCTCAAAAAACCAGATTTGAGCGATCCGGCGCTACGCGCTAAGCTCGCTAAGGGCATGGGTCACAACTATTACGGCGAACCAGCTTGGCCCAATGACTTGCTCTACGTTTTCCCTATAGTCATCATGGGAACAATTTCCCTGTGCGTAGGTTTGGCCGTACTAGACCCGGCTATGATTGGCGAACCGGCCAATCCTTTTGCTACTCCGCTAGAAATTCTACCGGAATGGTATTTGTGGCCGGTGTTCCAACTTTTGCGCGTTTTGCCTAACAAATTGTTGGGTATTGCTTGCATGGCCGCTGTTCCCCTCGGCTTGATTTTGATTCCGTTCATCGAGAACGTTAACAAGTTCCAAAATCCGTTCCGCCGCCCTGTGGCTACTGCAGTCTTCCTGTTTGGAACGGCGGTAACTCTGTGGTTGGGTATTGGCGCTATTTTCCCGATCGACCAATCTTTCACCCTGGGTCTGTTCTAAGATTCACGGTTGCTTAAATTTGACGCCCGCGGGTTTCCTGTAAAGTGCTTTTGTACTGTTGGGAAACTTTAGCGGGCGTCATTTTATTTTCTATTTTCGATTTTAGATTGGGGATTTTTAGCTCTAAAATTTAATAATTCTCAGTAAATAATTCTCTAATTTTCTTCAACCGCATCAGCATACAGAATCATCAAATATACAGCGTATTCCTGGTTTATGAAGTACACACTCCTAACCGGGTTTCTTTACAGTTCTCGCATCATTACTGATTCTGTTCTGTGACACCCGGTTTCTCGCTCTCTACATCTACATGGAATATGCTGTATCTAATACCAAATCCGGGTAACAAAGAATTTCAAAGGTGGTAAGCTGTTGTGCATCCCAATTGTGTATGGTAGTTGAGGGGGAGAGGGGGAGAGGGGGAG
>NZ_CAWPRX010000187.1:0-1050 GCF_963890365.1 Tychonema sp. LEGE 07196
GGGCAGATTCAAGTTTTTAACGCAACAATAGTTCTTTAAACTTTTCTTTTGGTGTTGACCAGTCAAGCGTTTTTCTGGGCCTTTCATTTAAGAGCTTTTGAACATGCTTGATTTCCTTCCTTGTAAACTTACTAAAATCAGTTTGTTTAGGGAAAAAGTCGCGGATCAACATATTAGTGTTTTCATTGGTTCCTCTTTGCCACGGGCTATGAGGATCACAGAAGTACACCTGCATATTTGTTTCTTTGGTAAAGAGTTTGTGTTCGCTCATTTCTTTACCTCGATCATAGGTTAATGTTACAGTCATTTGACTGGGTAATGTTTTTAGTTCTTTGGCAAATGCTTTTCTTACAGAAGGTGCATCCTTTGCTTTTAATGGTACAAGGATAACGGTTCTGGTAGTTCGTTCCACAATAGTCCCAATCGCACTTTTGTGATCTTTACCCATAATCAAATCGCCTTCCCAATGACCAGGTATGATTCTATCTTCTACTTCCTTTGGACGTTCATGGATACTAATCATATCAGCTATTTTACCCCTTGCGTCAGTTGCTAACTTGCGGTTCTTCCGTAAACGTTTCTTCTGTCTCAGATAGCTGATCAGCTCCTTGCGGAGTTCACCTTTGGGTAACATGTAGAGATAAGTGTAAATAGTTTCGTGACTGGCTTGCATATACTTCTTTGTTGGGTAACGCTTTTTTAACTCCATACTAATTTGCTGGGGTGACCAGCGGAGTTTCAGCTTCTCAACAATAAAGCTATACAGTTTTGGTGTTGTAGCAATCCTGCATTTATCATTCCTTCGCCGGGATAGATAATCCGCACAATGCTGAGCTAACCATGGCTTGTACCTACTTCCAATGTTGGTAAAATGCTTGACCTCTCGACTAATAGTGCTTACCTGTCGGTTTAAACTATTAGCTATGAATCGTAAACTTTTGCCCTGTGAAAGGTATTGGCCTATCATTTCCCTTTCATCGATACTTAACCTTTGATATTTATTCATTACAACAATTTAACTTAGTTAAACTGTTGCGTTAAAAACTTGAT
>NZ_CAWPRX010000188.1:0-49013 GCF_963890365.1 Tychonema sp. LEGE 07196
CCTCTCCCCCTCTCCCCATCTCCCCATCTCCCTCTCTCCCCATGGGTTCTATCCAGAAGCGTTTGCTTTCAAAAGGATAAGTTGGTAAGGGAAGGCGATCGCGCGTTTCCTCTTGATAAAAACTCTGCCAGTCGATCGGCACTCCGCAGAGCCAAAGCTGTCCGACTGCGCTTAACAAAGCAGTCCATTCAGCGTTGTTATCTGGATTATCGGTTAGAGAAGAAATAGCAACTTGCTGTTTCAAATCCTTCGATTGTTTGCGAGCCAAAGTAGCAGCCGTGGTTCTCGGCCCGACTTCCAAAAGCACGCGATTCGGATCTTGCCAAAGTTCTTTGATGCCGTCGGCAAAACGCACTGTCGCTCGCAAATGCCGCGCCCAATACATCGGATCTGTTGCTTGTTCTGGGGTGATCCAACTAGCAGTTACAGTCGAAACAAAGGGGATAGTTGGCGCTGACAACTGCACTTTTTTGACATATTCAGCGAATGGTTCGACGATCGAATCTACCATCGGCGAATGAAAAGCGTGGGAAGTGTGCAGGTGTTTGCAAACAATCTTTTCGCTGGCTAATTGCTGTTCAAAAAGTGCGAGATCGTCTGTCGGCCCAGAAACCACGCACAAATCCGGCGCATTCACCGCAGCAACTGCCAAATCCCCACTCAAGCGCCCTTCGACTTGCGCCGCCGGCAACCGTACCGACAGCATCGAACCACCGGGCAAATCTTGCATCAAGCGCCCCCTCGCAGCCACCAGCATCAAGGCATCTTCCAGGGAAAACACGCCGGCGATAGTTGCCGCCACAAATTCGCCGATGCTGTGCCCGATCGCACCTTGGGGAGTTACGCCCCAACTCTGCCACAGTTGAGCCAGCGCGTACTCTACGGTAAATATCGCGGGCTGAGTCAAGAAAGTTTGGCGCAGCGACTCGGCGGCTGTCGCTTCATCGCTACCGGGATACAGCACTTCGCGCAAATCTCGGCCGAGGTGCGGCTGCAAAATTTCGGCGCAGCGATCGACCGTGGAGCGGAATAAAGGCTCAGATTCGTACAAATTCAAGCCCATATTGACGTATTGCGCGCCTTGTCCGGGAAACATGAAGATTACCGCCGGATTTCTCGATTCGGCGCAGCGGGTTGCTGTACGCAGCGGCGGCAGGGATTCGAGTAGCTGCACGGCATCGGCGCGATCGCTGCAAACGGCGAAACGGCGGTAATTAAAGGCTTGCCGCCCGGTTTGCAGGGTGTAAGCAGCATCGGCGAGATCGATTTCTGGGTTTTCGGCGAGGTGCGATCGCAAGTTGGCGGTAGCTGCGTCTAAAGCAGATGGAGTTTTTGCCGACAGCAGCAGTAACTGCCGCGGGCGAGAAGGACTTGACGGTGCCAGCGCGGGGGCTTCTTCGAGGACAACGTGAGCGTTGGTACCGCCGACTCCAAAGGAACTGACTCCGGCTCTTCTGGGCGTTTTCCCGGCCTTCCATTCCGCAAGTTCGGCGTTGACGTAGAAAGGGCTGTTGGCAAAGTCGATCGCCGGATTCGGTGTTTGGTAGTGGAGAGTGGCGGGTATTTGTTGGTGTTTGAGGGCTAAAGCGGTTTTAATCAGCCCGGTGACTCCGGCGGCGGCGATCGTGTGTCCGAAGTTGCTTTTGACGGAGCCGATCGCGCAAAATTGTTTGGCTGAGGTTTCGCGTGCAAAAGCTTGAGTCAAAGCTGCAATTTCGATCGGATCGCCGAGGGGAGTTGCCGTGCCGTGGGTTTCGACGTAGGATATCGTTTCTGGATCTACGCCGGCCATCGCCTGGGCCATCGCGATCGCGTCTGCTTGTCCATCCACGCTGGGCGCTGCAAAGCTGACTTTGGCCGCCCCGTCGTTATTTAAACCAACGCCGCGAATTACCGCATAAATTGTATCTCTGTCGGATATCGCTTCTTCCAAACGCTTGAGTACCACAGCCCCGCCTGCGTTGCCGAACACCGTCCCTTGGGCCTTAGCATCGAATGGTTTGCAGTGTCCGTCGCTGGAAAACATCCCCCCTTCTTGATACAAATAACCGCTATTTTGGGGAGCTGTAATCGAAATTCCGCCGGCGAGAGCTAAATCGCATTGATAGCTCATCAAGGCATAAAAAGCTTGACAAACTGCAACTAATGATGTAGAGCAAGCGGTATGGACGCTGACGCTGGGCCCTTTGAGATTGAGTTTGTAAGAAGTGCGGGTAGCAATGTAGTCTTTTTCATTTCCTACCATTACCTGAAACTCGCCCGCGCGGGAAATTATGTCCGATCGTCCGGCGATGTTGTTGGGAAAATAGGTATTGTTGCCCGTGCCGGCGTAAACTCCGATCGAGCCGTTAAAAGTATTCGGATCGCAGCCGGCATTTTCTAGGGCGGCCCAAGCTATTTCTAAAAAAACGCGCTGCTGCGGGTCGGTAATTTCGGCTTCGCGGGGACTCACGCCGAAAAATGCTGCATCAAAGCGATCGGCACCGTCAATAATGCCTCTAGCTTTGACATAATTCGGATCTTGTCTGAGATTGGGGTCAATACTGGGGTCTAGTTCTGCGTCGCTGAACAGCGCTGTAGACTCGACTCCGCCGCACAAATTTTGCCACAATTCATCGACACTTGCAGCACCGGGAAAACGACCGGCCATGCCAATAATTGCAATCCCGTCAAGTTCTGAGTTTTCCTGTGAATTAGTCATAAGTAAGCCCCCTATAATTAAACGTAAAATACCTAATATTCAACAGCTAGTTACATTATTTTTCTTCTTTCTATCCTCCTCTTTTAAACAACTAACCACTAACCACTAACCAATAACCACTAACCAATAACCACTAACCACTAACCACTAACTACTAACTACCGTCTTTTAGTAAACTGTTTCGATCGATTAAAAGCGGCTTTTTGTCGATCGGCCCTGTCTTGAAATTTGTTGGTGGACGGGCTCGCGCTTTGTCCTTGGTTTAAATAATTTGCTAATTGGGCGATCGTCGGATGCTGGAACAATTTCACCACCGGCAAGTCAGTAGCTAACAGAGCTCGCACTTGCACTGCAACTTTCAGAGTCATCAGAGAATTCCCTCCAATCTCGAAGAAATTGTCATGAATCCCCACGCGATCGAGCTTCAGCAACTTAGACCAAATGCCCGCTAGCACTTTCTCCAATTCGCTTTGCGGTGCCGCGTAACTCTGGGACTGTTCTTGTCGCTGCGAGTCAGGTGCCGGCAGGGCGCGGCGGTCAATTTTGCCGCTGGGAGTCTTCGGCATCGCCTCCACAGTCACAAACACCGCAGGCACCATGTAATCGGGGAGTTGTCCTTGCAATTGGACGCGGAGGTCGGCAATTGTTAGTTGCTCTTCTGGATTGACTGCTAAATAAGCAACCAAGCGTTTGTCCCCCGGTGTGTCTTCCCGCGCTAGCACCACAGCTTGTTTAATTGCCGGATGTTTTGCGAGTGCAGTTTCAATTTCTCCCAACTCAATGCGGAAGCCGCGAATTTTGACTTGGCCGTCAATCCGTCCGATGTACTCGATGTTACCGTCGGGCAGATAGCGGGCTAAATCTCCAGTTTTGTAAAGGCGATCTTCTGAAGGCAGAAGGGAAAAATCTGATTTTTGTTCGATCGTGCTTTTTTCATTGTGTTTAAAAGGATTGGGAATAAATCTTTGGGCAGTCAAGTCCGGGCGGTTGAGATAGCCCCGGGCCAAACAGATACCCCCGATGTATAGTTCTCCACCTACTCCTAAAGGTACAGGCTCACCATTCTGGTGTAACAAATATATCTGCGTGTTGGCAATAGGGCGGCCGATCGCAGGCAGTGCGGGCCAATTTTCCGGCTGGCCGCTGAGGGTATAAGCTGTGACAACGTGACTCTCCGAGGGGCCGTATTGATTGTGCAGCGTGCAATTTTCTAGCTGCTGAAAGAAACTGGTTATATAACGGTTGACTTGCAACTGTTCGCCGGCGGTGATGACTTCGCGCAGCGATTTTGGTACTAGCTTGTAGGTATCGGCAGCTTCTGCTAAGTGTTGCAGGGCGATGAAAGGAAGAAACAACCTTTGAATTTTTTCTCTCTCGATTAGCTGCAACAAACTTTGGGCATCTCGCCGAATTTCTTCGGTGATGAAAACGAGAGTACCGCCCGCACACCAAGTACAAAACATTTCTTGAAATGAGACATCGAAGCTGAGAGAGGCAAATTGCAGGGTTTTGGCTGCATCTTCCAAGGTGGAGTTTTGCAGTTGCCACGCTATTAGGTTGACTAGGGCGCGGTGGGGGAGGAGAACTCCTTTGGGTTTGCCTGTGGAACCGGATGTATATATTGTATAGGTTAAGTTGTCGGGAGATACGGTGCTGGCGGGGTTTTCGGTGCTGTAATTGGCTATTTCTTGCCAGTTTGCGTCCAAACAAACGGTTCGCGCTTGATGTTCCGGCAAGCCGGAGACTAAGTGAGATTGTGTGAGAATAACCGGAGTTTTGGTGTCGGCTAACATGAAAGTCAGCCTTTCTTTGGGATAAGCTGGATCGATCGGCACGTAAGCTGCGCCTGTTTTGAGAATGCCTAAAACGGCGATCGCCATTTCTAAGGAACGTTCCATGCAAATCGCAACTAAAACATCGGGCCCGACTCCTAATTGCTGCAAGTAATGCGCGAGTTGATTGGCTTTGGAATTGAGTTCGCGGTAGGTAAGCTGCTGTCGGGAATTGTGGGGAAAAACGGCCGCAATGGCATCGGGCGATCGATCCGCTTGCGCTTCAAATAATTGGTGAACGCATTTGTTGTCGGGATAATTTGCCTCAGTTTGGTTCCACTGCTGCAATTGAGCAATTTCGGCTGCTGTCAGCATTGACAATTTGCTGATTTTCTGCTGGGGATTGGCGGCGATACTTTCTAGCAAAGTTTGCAGGTGTCCCAACATTCGGGTAAGGACGTTTTCATCGAACCGCTGGCGATCGCCCGCAATTTTTAGCAGCATTTCGTCTCCCCCGTAGCCGTAAACTGTTAGCGGAAAACTCGTCTGTTCTAAAAGCTGAAATTCTCGATTTTGCCAGTTACCGCCTAGAGTTTGTAAGGCTGCATTTATCGGAGTTTTCTCAACTACTACCAGGCTTTCAAATAAAGCGCTGCTGCGGGAAATTTCGCTCCATTCTTGAATTTTTGCCAGCGGTACGTTACCGTGTTCTTGCAATGCAGTCCATTGATTTTGCAGTTGTTTCAGCCAGTCGATGGCTGGCATTTCTGGAGTGACAATTACTCTCAGCGGCAAAGTATTGATGAACAATCCTACTGCTGGTTCTGTTTTTTCTATATTTGGCGATCGGCTGTTGCAAATAGTTCCAAATACTACATCTTGCGAACCGGAACAGCGGCTCAAAAGTAAAGCCCAGACTCCTTGCAGCAGGGTATTCAGGGTTAGTTGTTGTTCGTGAATTAGAGAGTTTAAAGCTGCGGTAACAGTGCTAGAAAGCCGGATTTCGGGAATTGTCGGCACCAGGCCTCTTTCTTGTTCCACAACTGATGAATTTTCTTGTGGAACGGGCATTTTGCCTGTCCTATAAAAATCGCCCACCAAAGGGGTACGATCGCCCAAACCGCTTAAGTATTGTCTCCAGAATGCTTCTGTTTTCGAGATATCTTGCTGCATTCGATGGCTGGCATCTCGATCGCACCTAGGCGGTGTTAATTCTAATTGCCGATCGCCAGTCAGGGCTTCGTACAAGGTAAAAACTGCTTGCAAAACAGTTATTGCCGAGGTACTGTCGAGCAAAATATGGTGATAAGTCCAGATGAGTTTGTATTCGGTTTCCGCAACTCGGAACAATGCCAAACGCATCAGCGGCGGTTGAGTTAGGTCAAATCCTTGCAGGCGATCGGCTTGCAAAAATGTTGCGAGTTGGCGGGTGCGATCGCCCTGGGACAAACTGCGCCAGTCTTCATCAACAATTGGTACTTCGACTTGTGGGTGTACAGTTTGCACCGGCACCTCTCGATCCAACCAACTAAAACTCGTTCTCAAAACTGGATATCGATCGACACTTTGATGCCAAGCATCGACAAAAGCTGAAACATTCAATTCTTCGCCCAGGCTGCACAGTACCTGTTCGATATCTACCCCTGACTGTTGGCCCGAAAGGCCCTCGAACAACATCCCCTGCTGGAGCGGTGAAAGTTGATAGGAAGATTCGCTATCAGTTGCTACAGATTGGGGACGGTCTGCTGCTGGCAAAGACATACTTACCTGCGAGTAGTGAACTAAAAACTTTGGAGCAAGTGTTACCGGATGTTTAATACTTGTTTTAATTAACAATTCAGGTCACAGCGCGATCGCCAGCATCTGAATGTTGTGTTTTTTGTTGTAAATTTTTATCCTACGAGCCGAGGCTAACTCAAATTATACCCTCCTGTCAACTCACACATATCCAACCTACAAATATATTCTATGCCGATCGTTTACCGTTCCGCAACCGTGTAATTACAGAGAATACAGCCACAGTAAAAACATCATTTTCACAAGTTGAGGCTTATTATTGGCGATTTATTGTCGATTGATTCGATGTCGGTGTTTTTTGTAAACGATGGTAAGTTTTGTAAAGTTTTCAATTACCTGCTAAGCCCGGTTTTTCAAATTCGTTAGGTGGCCAGAAACCGGGTTACTGCGACAAATTTCGGTTAGTACCAAAAATTTAGGAAGAAACCCGGTTTCTTGAATTCGTTGGACAGACTGAAACCGGGTTACTGCGACAAATTTCGGTTAGTACCAAAAATTTAGGAAGAAACCCGGTTTCTTGAATTCGTTGGACAGACTGAAACTAGCCAGAAACCGGGTTACTGCGACAAATTTCGGTTAATACCAAAAATTTAGGAAGAAACCCGGTTTCTTGAATTCGTTGGACAGATTGAAACTAGCCAGAAACCGGGTTACTGCGACAAATTGCGGTTAGTACCAAAAATTTAGGAAGAAACCCGGTTTCTTGAATTTACTAGGCCACCAGTAACCTAATTTTTTACGCTTTCGGCTCAACCCAAACAGTCATGCCTTCAACCCTCAAACCTTTGCCGCGAGTGCCGCAATATTGACCGTTAGAAGTAACAGGAGTATCGCCCAGATTTTGAATGTGAGCGGTGTAGAAGACATCGTACTTATCAGCTTCCGCACCCGTCAAACGCGCGGCAAATCCTTCAATGCGCTTGGCTTTCCCCCGGAAACCGGCCAGTTCTCCTTCCGAGATCCAAGGAGTATCACCAACTCCTTCAACGTGAGCCATGTACTGCAAATTTAAACCGGGAACCGGAGGCTCTATTTTAATTTCAAAACCTTCGACGCGGCGGCCTTGAGCTTTGGTACCGGCGTATTCTTTACCGCTAAAAGTTCGATCGCCAATTCCTTGAATGTGCGCCAACACTTTTAAACCCACAGCCGCCACAACTTGAGAATTCGCAGATGGCGCGATCCAAACTTTGATGCCTTCTATTCTCAAAGCTTTGCCGCGAGTTCCGCAATAATCGCCGTTGGAGGACACATCGGTGTCGCCGATATTCTGAATGTGAGCGCTATAAAATACGTCATACTTATCAGCCTGCGGCCCGCTCAACCGCACGGCAAATCCTTCAATTCGTTTCGCTTGACCCCGAAAACCAGCCAATTCTCCTTCGCCGATCCAAGGAGTATCGCCAACTCCTTCGACGTGAGCCATGTACTCGACTTTTAAGCCGGAAATTGGTGGCTCGATATTAATTTGAAATCCTTCGACGCGCAGCCCGCGCGCTTTAGTACCTGCGTATTCTCCAGCACCGAAAGTTCGATCGCCTATTCCTTGAATGTGCGCCAAAACTTTCAATCCCAAACCGCCCTCTACAGGCGCTGGTTGAATCTCGCGAGGTGCCCCAAAAACAATGTTCCCAGAGCCTGTTTTTGGGAGAGATTTAGGTACTTCCACGCTAGGAACGATAATCACTTCGTGCATGGGGGCCGTCGCGGCGGGGGATTCCAAAATTTGGATTTGCGGTGCAACTGTAACTTGTTTCGGCGCCACATTTCCCGACGGGATGATAATCACTTCGGGTAGAGGTTCGGCACCTATTTTTGGTTCGGTTGCTGTTTTAATTACGGATTGGATTTTTGCAGGTTCTGCTTTTACTATCTGGACAACGGTTAATTTGCCTCTGGAAATGGCGACGGCTATTTGTTTGCCAAAAGCGGCGCTGACTGTTTCTTCGAGGATTACCCACTCTTCGTCGTTTAATTTGTCTTGCTGTTCTACTAGGGCGAGCACTGCTGCAACGGGGTGTTTGCCGCTTACTAGGGATTCTGCGTCGGAATGCAGTTGAGTTGCGGTTGATTCGGAAATGGCGCGCTGGAGTTCGCGGGCTTTGCCATGCACTGATTGTAAGGGGGCGAAGTCGCTTTGTTCGCGGTGGGCGATCGCCAATACTCGATCGAGCACTTTCAAAGCTGCGTCGCGAATTTCTGCTTTACCTTCGGAAGCTGCAGCAGTCTCGACTAAGTTTTGAATATCTTTGAGGGAAGTAATTTCTCCGGGGGCGAGGGCGGATTTGTTGACTTGGAGAGCTTGTTTTTGGACTTCTGCAAAGTTGCGGCTGTAGCTGGCAATTTCTTGCAGTAAGCTGTCAGAGGGAGGAAGCCCGGAGTCTTGCAGTTGTTTGGCGGCTTGGGAGAGTCGATCGGCTAAATTACCATAAGTTTCCGATAGTTGGGCTATCTGTTGTAACAAATCTTTATGTGTTGCTTCCATAGGTCTTGCAGTAAATATTTAACTTGCTGATTATAGACGTTGAGCGTCTTCTGAAGGTAGAAGGCTTGTGAAGGAAGAGGGAAGAAGGAAGAAGGAAGAAGGAAGAAGGAAGAGGGAAGAGGGAAGAGGGAAGAGGGAAGAGGGAAGAGGGAAGAGGGAAGAGGGAAGAGGGAAGAGGGAAGAGGGAATATTTTCCGATCTCCCACCCTCGGCATCTCCTCCTCGCCCGAGTGATCCTCGTCACATCCGTGCAAACACTGAGTCACACTCTGCAAGTCAGGCTGTCACAGGCTACCCCTGAAAATGTCACACAAACCGACCAATAGCCGTCACTGCGGAGTCAGTTAAAACCGTCGATACTGAGGATATTCAAGTAATAAAACCCAAAAATATTATGGTACTTATTCGCGACCTCGCCCAACAAGCTCTGACCCTAGGTTATTTAACTCTAGAATCTGAAAATCAACTGCGGCAGATGTTAACTACCACCAACTATGACTTGGAAGACTTAAATGCTTTTATGACTTTGCAACTAGCAGCTATGTCCGGTTTGGTGAAACAAGAGTCTCGGCTTGTAAAAGACTTGGAAATTTTTGGCGAGACAGCCACGGAAATTCCCTGTTAATAATTAGTAGCTTTTTAATTATTTAAAATTTAGTAAGGAAATTTAAATTATGGTTATTCGTGAAGTTGTAAATCAAGCTATTGCCACAGGATATCTGAGTTGGGAAGCCGAAAATCAAATGCAGAATATTTTTGCCTCGGCAAACTGCGATTTGGAAGATTTGAATGCTTTTATGAGCTTGCAGTTAGCCGCGATGGCTGGTCGCGTAAGGCAAGAGTCTTTGGAATCGATTAATTCGCCGAATCTTTCGGAACAAAATTAATCGTCTTTATTCAGTCCTCGGGCGGGATAGAGATTAAGTTATATGCCGTAACTTAAACACCTTCTACAGTCCTCTCTCCTGTAACTTGCCCGTTCAAAGGAGGCTCTTCCTCGCCTATCTGCATTACCAGGCTTTTCCTGGTAACGAGCAATTGTGTAAGTTATTAAATTTTCAATCCTATGCCTTGATCTAGCGTTTCTCAAGCGTGGTGAGGTATGCCCTGTGCCCACGGAACCCTATGCCCTATGCCGGATAGTACCTCATACCAGAGCACAGAAAGGCTATAGGTCTGAATATACCTCAACAATAATTAGACAAAACCTTCGCGATCGACTATTTCCGACTCCGACGCTCTAACTCTTTGATAACTCTCAGAACAAACAGCGACATGAAAGCACCAATTAATGCAAGTTGCCACAACCCGCATCCGGCCGCACTTCCTAAAGCTGCTGACAACCAAATAGCGGCGGCAGATGTGAGCCCGTGAACTTTTGGTTTGCCGATTTCCTGCCGAGATTCGCGCAGGATTTCCCCACCCCCCAAAAATCCTATCCCGGCAGCAATGCCTTGAATTACGCGCTCTACACCATCTCGTCCGTTTTCATTTTTACCAAAAAGTTGGGTCTAAAGCCCCGTCCTTATAGGACGGCTTTAATTACAAGAAGTGTGAAGACTTGTTAAATATACAGACCTATAGGTAAAAATTTTAGCAAAAGTTATAAACTATTCCAATGATAGTTTTAGAGTTTAAGTTGAAAGGCAAAGCGGAGCAATATCGAATCATCGACGACATGATTCGGACGGCTCAATTTGTCAGAAACAAAACTCTTAGACATTGGATAGACAACCAAGGAATTAAGTTAGTAGACCTATACAAACAATGCGCCGTTGTGGCGAAAGAGTTTGAATGGGCAGGCAAGCTGAACTCGACCGCACGTCAAGCTTCGGCGGAACGTGCTATTTTTGCTATCCAACGTTTCTTTGCCAATTGCAAAGCCAAGAAGCCCGGAAAAAAGGGCTACCCACAGTTCAAGAAGTACACTCGTTCCGTCGAGTACAAACAATCCGGCTGGGCGCTTTCTACCGACAAAAGATGCCTAACATTTAAGGATGGTTTTGCTGCTGGAAAATTCAAGTTAATTGGTAGTCGGGATTTGCATTTCTATGCGCCCGATGAGATTAAGCGAATTAGGATAGTGCGTCGTGCCGACGGCTATTATACCCAATTCTGCATCAACATTGAACGAAAAGAAGAACCCGTTTATACTGGCAAAACTATCGGCCTAGATGTTGGATTAAACCACTTCTATACTGACAGCGACGGTGAAACAGTTCCTAATCCTCGGTATCTCCGCAAAAGCGAAAAAGCTCTGAAGAGATTGCAGAAGCGAGTTTCTCGGAAAAAGAAAGGCTCCCAAGGCCGGAAAAAGGCAATCAACAAGTTAGGAAGAAAACATTTAAAGGTTAGTCGGCAGCGCAAAGACTTCGCCATTAAGACGGCGTTGTACGTGGTAAAATCTAACGATTTTGTAGCCTACGAAGACCTTCAAGTGCGTAACATGGTTAAAAACCATAAACTCGCTAAATCGATTAGTGATGCCGCGTGGTCACAGTTTACTCAATGGCTGAAGTATTTTGGAAAAGTGTATAGCAAAACAGTTATCGCTGTTCCGCCACAATACACATCTCAGGAATGTTCAAACTGTGGCAATCTTGTTAAGAAAACTTTATCAACCCGAACGCATATTTGCGGTTGCGGAACGATATTAGATCGCGACCACAACGCTGGAAGAAATATTTTAGCAAAGGGTTTGAAAGCCCGTGCAAAAATCAATTTAAATACGGTGGGGCACACCGGAATTCACGCTGGGGGACAGACCGATCTCTACTCGCTGGTGGCGACATCAATGAGCAAATCGACTGGCTGATCCAAGAATCCCCTCGCCTTAAGGCAGGGGAGTGTCAATAACATATGAGTCCTCAATCCCGCTGGTTTGTTTCTGAGTTGGCGATCCCATCCAATCATTCCGCCCACAAACATGGCCAGACACAACCTCAACAGTATGCCCAGCCAATTATCGGGAGACCACAAGTTATCGATCGACAATGTTTTACGGCAAATAATTAATCGCGAGATTCCAATACTACCGCAGCACGATGTCCGATCGCAATCTCACTGCCAAATCTTGCTCCGGGCGAATCACGATCACGTCAACACTGCGCCGCCCCAACAATACTCCGGCTAATGCACCGATTCCAGCACCGCCCAATACTTCTTCAGTGGCGATCGCCTTGTCGCCGGTAATGCCTGCTAGCGCTGCTGCTGCTGCGGCGCCCAATGCTGCACCTTGCGCGACTGAACCTGTTCCAGCACCTTTTTGAACTTTTTCGGTTCTGGTAATAATTCCCGAATAGCCATCAATCCGATAGCGTTGGCGGCGGCTGACAATTAACTCGCTCGCAACAAATTGACTACCCCTTTGATTGCCCCTTTTGACAGGTCGCAATTCCCCGACAATCTGGCTGCCTGCGGGGATTAATACTCTGCCTTGAGCCGTGCGGATATCTCGCGCTACTGTTAATGTTAAAGGTGAAGTTTCATCGGTGGTGACAACAATTTTGTTTTTTTCATAGCTAACTGGAATGACACTGCCCGCTGGAATTCGGATGCTATCAAATTGTGAAATTCGTTGTTGAGCTGAGGCGGGCGCTGCTAATACCAGCGGCGCGCTGGTTCCAAGTGTAATGCCCAGTGAAAGGATTGCTGCTGTTGCCGATCGCAATTTTTGAGAAGTAATCATATATTTTGTCTCCTTCTTTCGGTTTTGTTTTACTTAGGAACGCACTACTGCTAAATTTGTTTCTAGTTTTGCATTCATTTGATGTTTTCATTATGGCAGGCGAGAATTAGACAAGTTGGGAAGATAAGGTAGATAATCAAGAATTTTCACATTTTGCCAAATTGAAAAAATCGACCGGACTGGGGCGATCGGGAAGATAAGGAAGATAAACAGTCTGCGATCGCAAAACCTCTACAGATAGGGTGCGTCCTATAAATATTGCGTCAAGCCATTTTTTGCCTTAGTCATGAAGATGAAGTCCTAGCAGGAAGCACTCTCTCAACGATATTAATGGTTGAGTGAGTTTAAGGCTAACAACGCTGCACCGAAAGCTGGTTCGTATCGGGGCGAAATTAGCTGAGCTTTTGGCGCGATCGCACCTATGGCAGTTTCAAACCGACCCCGAAAATTTGCATCACCGCCCCACACACCTCCCACCGTCACAATTTCAAATTCTTCTGTGGGCTTAAATAGCGCTGAAATAGCTATTTTTGTTGAAAATATTAATTTTGCCACAGCATTGTCAATAATGCCGTCAGCGACGCGATCGCCCTCTGCTGCGGCTCGATCGACAATCGGCGCTAAAGCCGCAATTTCTTTCACTCCCCAACCGCGCCGGTAAACAACTTCTACCAATTCTTCTAGGTTATTTAAGCCTAAATGCCCTTGAAATTTTTCCGCCAGCGCGGTAACGTCTCCTCGTCCGTCATAGAACTTCAAAGCAGCTTGCAAACCTCCAACAGCGATGTCATATCCGCTGCCTTCATCGCCTAAAATATATCCCCAACCGCCGACTCGTTTAGTTTCCCCTTGACGGTTTTGCCCGAAAACAATCGAACCAGTTCCTGCAATAACCGCGATACCAACTGGATGGCCAGTACCGCCAACCAGTGCGATCGCGCAATCGCTGCAAATTACGATATTTCGCGGCAAGAGCGATCGAGTTACGGGTAAAGTATTCGCCAACTCCAAATTCTGCACTACAAATTGCACTATTTCAATATCTTTGGCACGCCCCACGCCTGCTAGTCCCAGACAAATTGCTTCTATCTTCAGATTGATATTTGGATCGATGTTCGCGGAAAAAACTGCTCGTTCGATCGCCAATTGAATCGATTCTTTTGCTTGCTCAATTCCCAGCGTTTGATAATTTGAAGGCCCTGCTTCCCCGCGTCCCAAAACAACGTTGTTTTCGTCCATTAAAACGCAAATAGTTTTAGTGCCACCGCCGTCGATGCCGAATACGTAACTCATGGCAAAATTTTTAATTTGTCTTGTATGTTGTCAACTAATATCTTGACGGATGAGACACAATGCGGCTGTGCTGGCGTGCATCTAATTTGTACAGTAATTTTTATTTAAAGTATTGTGGTATTGCCAGCCTAAAAATCTCGTGCAAGATGGGCGAAAGCTTATCGACAAGCGAGCGGGGACGCTCCCGAGACGTTAAAATAATACTTTTTGCATTTTTTGAGATGCTCCCTACAAGTCTATCAAATTGACAGGGCAACGCTAATAATAATTAAACCAAATAAAGCCAACCAAATAAGATTGCGCTGACACCAATTTTTGATGGATTGCGGCAGGCCGCCGCTGATGTAACGGCTCGTCTGCGGCACTAGAGGCTCGGCTTTGTCGTGATAAAGCGTGCATTCTTTGGCGAAGGGACGCTGCGGGTAGTTGCAGGTGTCGTCTTCGTGGTAAATACAGGTTGTACACAGAAATTCTGCAGATGGCGATCGATAAAGGGGGATACCCGGATGACCGAAAGCTTTGAGAGGGATTTTGCACTGCGGACAGGCGATGGCTCGCGCGTCTACAGGTTTGTGACAGCGGGGGCAATCAGGCATTGAGGACTCGGTGATAGGGTAATGTTGTCGGTAAGCTCATTAGCGGGTTTTCCGAACGCCATCAGGCGGCTGAATGCTCCAAAATAGAAAGGTAGGTCAGCGCTGATGTAACTTAAATTGTACAGATGGTTTCGCAGCGACAGCAGGCGACCTGAGCCGATCGGCTATTTTGTGCCAAACAGTAGGAAAAATCTATGGATAACAATAGCAACTTACTCAAACAACTGGTGATGCTGGGCATTGGTACTACCTCCTTGGTGGCGGAGAAATTGCAGGAAGTCAGCGAGCAATGGGTTAAAGATGGCAAAATCAACCCCGAGCAAGCCAAAACTTTTGTCGATGACATGACAGAGCACCTGAAGTCGGAGCAGGGAAGTTGGGATGCTCAGTTCCAGCGCCAACTGCGGAATATTCTGCAAGATATGGGCGTTCCCCGACAGTCTGAAATGGATGAGTTGCGCGGCAGGCTCGATCGCCTCGAACGTCAGATGCGCGATTTAGAAAACCGTAACTGGCGCTGAGCACGATCCTTTTCTGCAAGTTTCGCGCTCGCGGGCGATCGCGCGCTTGCTGCTATCTTGTGATAAAATTGTCACCCGAACGCAGAAGGCTCAATAAGGCACTTATGTAGAAAGCAGAAGCTAGAATTACAAACATTCTGACTTCAAAGTTTCTTTTGCGTTTAAGATTAACTGGGATCCGCCATTTTTGGCGGAAAAGTTCAGATAAAATTTTGTAGTTCTTGTTGTACAAGATGTCTTAGATATCTGAGATATCGCCGTTACAAAAAGTATCAGGAGGATAAATTTTGCAAGGAATTCTGGTCAGCTTGGGGGTAATGCTGGTTTGCTTTGTGTTTTTGATAGTGGCTCAAATGAGCGGTTATGTACCCAAAGCAGTTGCCTCCGAAGTGAATAATCCTTTAACCGATGCTGCGCTTGAGATCCTCTCAGCGAAGTCTTTCACTGAAGATAGCTTGCTCGTAGCTGATGCTAATTTACCGGAGGAACCAGCTACTATCGCTGGCAATAACATGACTGATAACACTGAGAAAACTGTCACCACAGATTCTGGTCTGAAATATGTTGAATTGAAAGAAGGTGATGGGGCGACTCCAAAAACCGGGCAGACGGTTGTGGTGCACTACACTGGTACTTTGGAGGATGGCACGAAGTTTGATAGTTCGCGCGATCGCAATTCTCCTTTTCAGTTCAAAATTGGTGTAGGCCAAGTAATTAAGGGTTGGGATGAAGGTGTAGGTACAATGAAAGTTGGAGAACGCCGCAAGTTGATTATTCCCCCTGAATTAGGTTATGGTGCTCGCGGTGCGGGCGGGGTGATTCCTCCTAATGCTACGCTGATTTTTGATGTGGAATTATTAAAAATTGCTGGCTAGGTAGCTCAACCTAACTAAGTGTTAAACTTTTACGCTGTTTAGAAACCCGGTTTTTTTATTAAGAAACCGGGTTTCTGCGTAAGTCTTGGTTCATTTAATTTAACTCGGTTTTAAGGATAAAAATTGTTTGCAGACGGCGGTTGAAACCGCGTCTACAAAAGGGAAGTCCGCCTTCGCGGACTGAAGAAAGTAACGTAATGTTAACCGTCCAATCTTCAACCCGCTTTCGTCGGGTTTTGTTTGTGTAAATGCGGTTTCAACCGCCCTGTATTCTAAACTCTTTCAACTTCTATTCTAGAACCTTGGGGCGACTTAAATACTTTCACTTGGGCGGGCAATCTTTCGCCCAAGCCTCGAACGTGGGTAATCACTCCAATTAGCCTTTCTCGCTGCCGCAAAGATTCTAAAATTTGAGTAACGCTTTCGAGAGTTTCTGCGTCTAAAGTACCGAATCCTTCATCGAGAAATAAGCTGCCCAATTGAGCTCCTTGAGATAGTTTTTCTGATAAAGCTAAAGCCATTGATAGGGAAGTTGCAAAGGTTTCGCCGCCCGAAAGGGTGCGGACTCGTCTCGCTTCGCCGCCGTTCCAATTATCTGTTACCCAGTATTCGCCTTCTTGGTTTTTTAGCTGGTAGCGATTATCGGTTAATTCTTGCAAAATTACGGTGGCGCTGCCGACTAATTCTGCTTCTAAATGTTCTAAAATGTAGGATTGAAATTCGTTGGATTTCAGATTTTGCGCTAATGTGTGGTAGGTTTGCTCTTGTTCTGCGAAATTTGTGATTTGTTGCGACAGTCTTTCGGATTGTTCGAGGGTTTGCGCTGCTACTTGTACCCACGCTAAAAGCTCGGTGCGGTTGTTGTTGGCTTGTTTGAGGTTTTCTTGGGCGGTTTGTTTTGCAGCTCGCACTTGTGCTAAAGTATCTTCATCGGTAGTCCGACCCGCGATCGCCTCGCTCAAATCTTTCGCCCGCGTCTCTAGCTGAATTTTTGACTCCCGCACGGATCGAATCGCATTTTCCCACTGCAATTGTTCGTTAACTAATGTCACCGCTGCTAAAAAAGTCTCTTCGGTGAAATCAGCCGCTGTTAATTTTGCCAACCAATCCAGATTTAGCTGCTGTTTTTCCGCCTGAGTTCGTGCAAAAACCTCTCCCGCTTGTTGCTCTCTTTCTGCTGCTTGAATAGCAATATTTTGAGTAAGTTGATAAGATTTTTCGGCAATTCTCAGCCGATCCTTTAACTCTTGCTTGTCTGTTTCTAAAGCCTGTGCTAAATTAACATAAGGTTGATATTCGGTAATTTGATAAAGCGCGTTTACACAACTTTGTAACTGCTGCTGTCGGCGGTCAGATTCGGCGATCGCCTCTTGATATTCTTGCTGTTTAGCAGCTTTTGTCGTCGCTGCAAAATTTAATCTTTCTTCGTAATTATTATATTCCAAGGATGCGATTTGGAATTGCTGCTCGATTTCTCGATATTGGCGATCGTTCTCTTTAAGAATTGCCAACTCCTGCTGTAACTGCGACACTTCCCATTCTCGCTCCTCCAGAATTGCTGAGATTTGGTGATGCAATTCGCCAACTCTTTTCGCCGTCAATTCCAACATTTGAGCAATTTCCGACTGTTTTTGCTCGCAGGATGAAACTGTACTTTTTCCCTCAGCCACCGCCATTTGAACCGATTGAAAAAACTGATTTGCTGTCGCCAGTTTCCGGCGCAAACCAGCAACATCTACAATCTTAGAAATCGGTAAAGGAGGGAGCAAATCGCTCTCAGGATGCACCCCGCCGCACACCGGACAAGTATCGCCAGAATTCAACGACATTCTGACAGCAGCAACAGTCTCTAAACGTGCCGCTTCCGCATTAGCAATTTCCGCCGCTTCTAACTCATCGCTGCACTCTTTGAGCCGGATTTCTGCCGCTGTTAAATTAGTAACAACTTCGACATAATTCTGTTGAGCGCTTTCTTTTTCTGCCAGAGACTTACCCAACATTTCCTGCTGATTTTTTCCCTGCTTGGCAATAAGCTGAAGTTCCACCAATAAAGGTGCAATTTCCTGCAACTGCTCTAAACGCTTTCCTCCCGGCGAAGACTGTTCGAGCAGTACCGCTGCTCTAGTAACTCGAAAACCCGCATTCTGAATTTTAATGTTAGTAGCTTGCAATTCTTTTTCTGCAGCTTGGAAAAAGCGGAGTTTTTCCTGTTGTCTTTTTTGGGCAATTGCCACTTCTTTTTCTAATTGAGTGCGCTGTTCTTCATATACTTTCGCAGCAGCCAGAGCATCTTCACGAGCCTTAAATTGTGGTGCTAGTGCCTCTGCTTTGGCTTGAGCCTCGTCAAGTTGCTGTTGCTCTGCTGCTAGCTCGCAGCGAGCTTTAATTAATTGTTCCCGCGCTGATTTAGCGGCTTTTTCGGCAGTTGCATTTTGACTGCGAGCCGATCGCACTAAAGCCCAATCTCCCTGTAAATGATTGGCAGCTTGCGCCCTTTCCAAACGCTGTGCTAAAATTTCAATCTCGGCGGAACTAGCATTTAACTCAGCCAATTTTTGTTGTAATTCTTGCCAGCGAGCGATTTGTGAAAATAGCTGTTCCTCTTCGTCTAACGCTTTCTGAGCTTTCATCACGGCGCGCTCGAACTCAGGTAACTGCTGCTCTAAAATCCCAAGTTGCGATCGCTTTCCGGCCACCTCATCCGCCGTCGGCGCGCTCAAGTCAGCTAACTGCCTTTCCACCATTTCCCGTTCCTGTTTCAGCAACTTTGCGAGATCGTTTGCTTCCTTCCGCATCTGCTCAAAAATTTCAAATCCCGCTAGCTGTCGCAAAATTTCCCGGCGCTTAGAAGCATCCCCTTTAATAAACTCATCAAACTTTCCTTGAGGAAGAATAATTGCTCGCGTAAAAGTATCAAAATCCATTCCTAAAATTTGTTCGATCGTATTTTGCACTGCAACAATACTCGTTCCCAAAGTTTCCCACTCGCCGTTTTGCCAGCAGTCCAAAATCACCTTGTTTTCAGGAGTTTTTGGACGAAAACGCCATGTGCGCGTCACCCGATACTGGGCAGAACCGACAGTAAAACGTAACTGTACCTTTAAATTTTTACTACCTTGACTTGCTAAATCGCCTACTTGTTTGCCGCTGCGAGTTGTCGTACCAAAAAGCGCGTAAGTCATGGCATCTAGCAGCGAAGATTTGCCCGCACCCGTAGCACCAGTAATTGCAAACAAATCGAGTTGAGAAAAATCTAAACGCTGTTCCCGGCGGAAGCTGGTAAATCCTTCGAGTAAAAGTTCTAGTGGACGCATAAACGATTTTAGATTTTAGATTTTTGATTGTGGAATTTTTACAAGGATGTTTTTCCGAGTGCTATGGCACTTATCAAGTCCATTCGGCATCGGGACTAATGGCAAATAATTACCAATTACCAATTACTAATTTAACTATTAACTGTTTCCTTAAACTTTTTGTACAAATCCTGAAATCCCTCCAATACAGCGGGTTGTGGTGTCGTTCCCAAGCGGTTTTGGTAATAGTTGCAGAACTCGGCCGCCGGATCGAAATTGTTGGGATCGATATTAGTCATTTCCGTGGCTTCTAGCGGTGCATCTCGATAGCGCGGTTCAATCAACAACGCTTGAGAACAGATTTGCCGCACGCGATCGGCTAATCCGATTTGCGGGCTGTCTAGATCGACAATTACCTTCAAGAAACCAGGATGATATTGATGAGCTTCTAAAACAGCATCAAGATTGTCATTATCACATTGAAGCACTTTTAACGGTTTGTTGCAAGCCACAGGTTTAAATTCTACCTTTGCCTGACTTCCAGGCTCAACTTCTATCAAACAAAATCCTTTTTCCTGTTCGGCTTCTCCGAAATCTAACTGAATCAAAGAACCGGAATAATAGGCGAGGGAATTCTTAGCAATGCGCTGGTGGATGTGGATGTGTCCGAGGGCGATATACTGGGCTTGTGGTGGCAGAGTTTGCGATGAAAGCAAGTATTTTTCTCGCGTGTAATAAGCGACTTCGGATTTGGCCAAGCGAGCGCCGTCAATGCTCATGTGTCCCATCAGCATATTTACAGTATTGTCGCGAAAATCTGTAGTTAAATCTTGCAGTAAATCTGCTACAATTTCGCGGTAGTCTTGGCGGACTTTGGCATCGCCGGAGTGCCAGATAGCATTAGCATCTAACAGTCTTTGTTCGGAAGCAAAAGGCATCGCTCCCACGCAGAGTTTACCGTTTTTTGTATTAAGAGTAGTGCTGCCGCCGTCGGCGGAACGCTTGGGTTTGCCTAGGGCGCGAACGCCGGCGAGGGAGAGCAATTGGGCGATGCTGTCGATGCGGGATGCGGAATCGTGATTGCCGGCGATCGCAATTGCGGGAATTCCGGCAGCTTGGAGCTCGCAGAAAAAGTGATAGGCAACGCGCTCAGCGTAGGCTGGAGGGTTGGGAACGTCAAAAATGTCGCCGGCGACGAGCACGGCATCCACATCGAGCTCTTTGGCTTGTTTCAAAATCTGTTCGAGGGCGATCGCAATTTCGGAAGTGCGATCGATCCCTCGAAAACGCCGCCCCAAATGCCAGTCAGCAGTATGAATTATTCGCATAGTAAGTTCGGCAGTTGACAGTTGACAGTTGACAGTTGACAGTTGACAGTTGACAGAAGCAAGAAGACTTGGATAGTAAACTTGAGCGCGAGCCGTATTTTACGCTTAATTAGATGAATTGATTGATAGTGGATTGACCTCTAAGTGTACAATTTAATTTCAGACTAGATGTATTCTATAACTTATGCTCACTCCGACGGCCGATTAACTCTAATCAGTAGACTTCTCAGTGTTTCCAGATTAGAAATAGCTTCATTAATGCGTACAGCCAGCCGTTCCCAGTTTTGGTCATTTGTGCAGACAATTATACCCGCATGGTCAGAACTCAACCTGTGCATTCGTATAAAGTCCGGTCTATTTAATGTCAAAACTGCACGATTATTGCTAATAGCAAAATCTCAAACTTCTTCATCCGGAATCTTTTGGTTAGCCTTACCAGCTTCTTGAACTGTCAGGACATCATGGCCCAAATTTCGCAGTAATTTTACAACAGGAAACGGGTATTGTTCATCTGCATAAAGACGCGCCACAGTTTATGCCTCTTCCTGTTCTCGAATTGCTCTTTCAATCTCATCAGGATATGCCTCAGCATAACTAAAAGCATTCACCAAATCTGCAGCACTCAGATCCGGATGACCTTCTAAAATATGAGCATCGGTGGCACTTTGACGGCGATAACTTACCAACAGCCAAACAGGAATCCGAGTTTGTCGGATACAGGCTTCTCCCCCCATGACATCTGGAGTCTTTTGAATTCCAGACCAAAAGTTGGTTAAACTTTGGGCGAGTAATTGTATAGCTTGAGTCTTTTCCTCTGGACTTAACGCCAGGAGTTGCGGTTGCAATTCTTTCAGTGTCATATTCGCAGCTATTGAGTTCATAAATATTAGCTTGTTTTGGCATACAAGTATTCTAGCAGTGACTCAATCAAAATTTTCATAGCACTCCTGGATCGATACCAAAGAAACCGGGTTTTTACGGGAATTCAAGGTGGGAAAGCTATATTTCGCCAAAAATTGGGTTTCGACGCACTCGCGGGTAAATTTTGTCTCATTCAATAGGTTTCACATCGTGAAACCGAGTATAATCAACCACCCGCTTGCCATCCGGCGTTCTCAAAATAATATCTACAAACCGCATATTCCACATGATTTCCGACGCTACAAAAGAATGTCGCGCGTTAATAGTTTGCGAAACTGTTTCGTCAATTCCAGTGAGCGTAATTACAATTTCTATTTCCTGCTCCATCAAGTCTTTAGCAGTAAGTTGGTACAAAGGACTGCTCTCATCAATTGCGTGCATTACCGTCCAAGTCAAGGAAAAAATACGAGATTGATTCCGCATTAATTGCAAATCGTAAAAACGGCGCATATATTCTCCTTCCGATGTTACTTCGTCGCGGATCAAAGTAACTCCCTGCTGGGCTTCTAAAATTTGATTGAAGCGCTGATTTCCCGCGCGATACATCAAAGTGGGAACGCCATTGAAAGGAGCGATTACTGCTACGCGGCTGAAGATAACTCTAGCGCTTGGCCGGGAAAATTTTGAAAAAGCTAGTCCCGTCACCATCGCCACGGCCCACAAACCAAAAAACGCTTCGATCGCGACTATAGTATTAGCGTAATCGGTGCGGGGAAACATTGCGCCGTAGCCGATGGTCGCCATTGTTTGCACGCTGAAATAAAAGGCATCTTTCAAAGAACCAGGCCGAGCATTAGCAATGCAATCTCCTCCCGCCAAGTAAGCTAAGGCAAATAAACCATTCATGACTAAATACGACAGACTAATCAGCATGAAAAATTGCGGCCAAGAAAGAGTTAGCAGTTTGTGGTAGAGGTCGGCAAAATGCAGGCGAGGTATTCCCAACTTCACAATATTTAAGGTGCATTTTTCTTTTCGGCTGACTAAACGAGGCGGTTGCGGGCGGTTGCGGTGCATTTTCATTGCGATTTGTAACTGCTGCTGTTTCAATTTGTAACTATTGCTGGAAGCGAGAAAACTTATCCCTTAAACTGATTTTTAATTTCAAAAATTCAGATCGCAGCGGAGTTGAAAATGGTTGAGCTTAACTGGCGTGACTGTGTGGTGATGGTTTCTTTTATGGCTTCAATTGCAGGTCTGCTGTTGCTGGGCGATAAGCGTGAGTCGAAGCTGGCGGGCGATCGTGCTTTAAGCGAAGAAATGCTGATTGAGATGAGCTTTACTTACTGGATAGTGTACTGCATTTCTGTCTTCGGGCTGAAACTTCATTTACCAGAGGATAGCTGGTTATTGCTCAGTTTGAAGCTGACTACTGTTCTTTCTTACTTGTTGACTGCTTCTAGCATCCTCAGCCTGCCGCTGCAACGCATGGCTGTCAGACGAGTTGAAGATTGAAAACCACGGGTTATATCATTTCCGGTGACACTCCTCATGATGTTGACTGTTGACTGTTTACTGTCAACCGTCAACAGTGAACTCAAATTTACTATTCCGATGAAGAGAGTATTTGATATTAGTTATTGAGGATTTGAGTTTTTACCGATTGGATTTCAGAAGAAATGAAGTCCTTACTACTAACTTATTTGAGTGATATTATTGCTAGCTGTTAGTTGGATTTAAGAAGGTATGAAGTCCTCACTATAGCCTTTATTCAAAAAGTGAGGTATGCCCTATGCCCTATGCGGCATAGTACCTCATACCAGAGCACAGAAAGGCTATACTAACCTATTTTAGCGATATTATTCGCTGAGAACTTGTTTATTTGTTGGTGAGGTGAGGAAGGCTGACGTAACGCGCCCAAAAGGGATCGAGTAGATCGCCCTCGCCCTTGATATTATCTTTTTTCTCCTGCTTTCCTAGGGCTGCGGAAATCGCAGAAAATATTCTCAAACTACCAGTAATCAGGCCTTGGGGATTTCGCAGCGGTAAACTTGAGACACAGACATCGATTAATGAACCGTCTTTGCGCTGCCGCTGGCACTGCTTGGCAACTGGCGCTTTTCCTGCCAATTCTGACTGAAGCATAGCGCTAAAGTCGAGAATTTCATCGCTCGGGACGATCGGCAAAATCTTCCCCAAAACCTCAGATTCTTCCCAGCCCAAAATTTGCTCCGCCGCCGGATTCCACAGCGTCACTGAAGCCGACGCATCGACAGCAACAACCGCCACCGGCAAAGCTTCAATTAACCCTTCTAAAACTTGATTGGTTTCGCACAATTTAGCCTCTACTAACTTGTGTTCGGTGATGTCCTGACAAGCACCGTAAACACCTACAGCGCGATTCTCGGCTTCATCCCACACAACTTGCCGGCAATCCCACAGCCAGCGGATTTCACCGGATTTTGTGACAATTCGATATTCGCTCACTTCCTTGCTGCTGCAAGAGCGAGACTGCATTTGTTCCTGCAGCATTTCTCGATCTTCGGGATGGATGCAGTTGCATTCGGGCCAACCGGAATTTGCGATTTCTGATGCACTATAACCTGTAATCCGAGTAAAAGCTTCAGTCATCCACTCGCAGGCCCATGTTCGATCGGGCAATAGGTTAAAAGAATAGGCAAAATCGGAGGTAATTTCCGAGAGAATGCGATACCGGGATTCTGATTCCCGCAAAGCTGCTTCGGCTGTTTTAAGTTCGGTAATGTCTCTATTTGTAACGAGAACTGCTTCGATGCTACCCTCCGCATTTGCGATCGGGCTAAAAATGTAACTGCAATAATTCCTGCGCCCGGTGCGCGGATGAATAAACTCTGTTTCTATTGTTAAACTTTCTCCTGTGGCTAGTACATTTTTCCAGCAATTATTGTGGAGTTCGATCAGTTCGGGCGGCCAGCCAACTTCTGCTACTGATTTGCCTAAAATACAGGTTTTTGACAGCGGAGTTAACTCTAATCCGGCGCGATTGATATAAGTTAACCGCCCTGCGCGATCGAACATCAAAAGTCTGCCCGGTGTATTTGAGAGGACACTATTGAGCAGGTTGGTTTGCTGTAGGAGCTGAGAGTGGATTTTTTGCAGCGCATCTTCTTGGTTTTTGCGAGCCGTGATATTTTGAAAGAACACAGATAAACCTTCTTCCGACGGATAAGCCTCGATTTCCAACCAGATATTTGGCTGCTCGTAATACCATTCAAATTTAACAGCAACATTACGGGAGACGGCATTGTGAAGTTCCTTAAAAAAAATCGTCTTTGCGCTTTCGGGAAACTGCTCCCAAATATTTTTACCTAAAAGCTCTTGATGCTTTCTGTACCAGCAATCTTCTGCTTTCTGGTTGATGTAAGTAAACTGCCAATGGCGGTTGAGCGTATAAAAGCCCTCTGTGATGTTTTCTAAGATATTAACGATTTGCTGTTGCGATTTTTCTAACGCTGCTGCTGAGAGCTTCCGCTCTGTGATATCGCGAGAATTGATTACTATGCCGTTGATGCTGGAATCGTGCAGCAAATTGTTAGCAATGGTTTCTAAATATACCCAGTCACCGTTAGCGTGGCGTTTGCGATATTCTATGGGCGGTGCAATCCCCGGTTGTTTGAGCAAGTTGGCAAAATATTCCTGCCAAGCAGGGGCATCATCTGGGTGGATTAAATCATTATATAATTTACCGATTTTTTGTTCTGGTTTGTAGCCTAAAATCCGCTCTAGCGCCAGCGAAGTTTCGTCTCCTATCCGCCCGTCAGCTTCAATAATTGTGATTAAATCGGAAGAATTTGCGAGGAGAGTGTGCAATCTTACTTCGGCTTTTGTCAGCACCTGAGTCACTTTTTTATATTGCGTCTGACTTTCGTCTAACTGCTGCTCTAAATTTCTGATTCGAGCACCTTGTTGAGACACTTTAAGTTCTAAACTGTGGTTTATTTGTTCTGATTTATTTGGCTTTTCTTTTGTTGATAAAATTTGCTTAGGTTCGACTGACAATTCCTGCAAAGAGCGGGATAAATTGTTAATATTACTGGTAAAATTTTCTTTTTGTTCTAGAGGTAATGGATCGATATGTTGCTGCAATTCATTGAAATGCTTAAATACTTGTGTGTTCATTGTAGTAAGCGCTCAAATTTGCGACTATAAAGTTTTTTAATTTGTTTGTTTATTGTAACACTCGATTCATGTCAAGTGTCAAAAGTAATAAATTTTAAAGTTTAGCGGTATAGCTTGAATGGCGATGCTAGTTCCCTCTGGCGCAGTCGATCGCTAATTTGAGTAAGTTTAAAAAAATATTCAACTAAGTAATATCACTGAAAATAGTGGTATATTTTTTATTTTGAAATTAGTTGGTGATACTTAGTGCTGCCTAATTTGAATGAAAGTTCGATCGAGCTTTGAGTTTGTACCGACTTCGGGTAGGAGTTTAAACTTTGTGATTATCCACATCTCCTGCAAACCCTCACAGCAGTTATACCGCTAGGGAATCAATTTCCTAGCGGTATAGCGTCAGTCGGTTTTAACCCAATACGGTTTACTTAAGACGATCCCCCTAACCCCCCTTCTCAAGGGGAGTAGGGGGTGGGATAAAAATGCTCTCAAAGTCCCCCTACAACCAGGGGGATGCTGCAAGGGATCTGCGGGGGATAAATATGTTAAGTGAACCGTATTGGGTTTTAACCGATTAATACCGTTGAGAAAACAATATTGTTTCTAGTCGATCGCCATAAATAAGGTTCGTAGCGCAGACTTAAGGATCGAAAACTTAATAACTTAAAAACCTCCTACAGTCTTCTCTCCTGTAAGTTGCCAGATCGAAGGAAGCTCTTCCTCGCCTATCTGCATTACCAGGCATAGCCCGATGCCCGATGCTTTTAGGCCCGATGCTTGTAGGCCCAATGCCCGATTCCCATCTTAAATTATTGCCAATTCCCCACGAGTATAAAAGCAGCCCAGTAATAGGGATTTTTATATTCTTGGTTTTGCAACAAGGTTAATTGAGCGTTGCGGAGGGCTTCAGCTTTGCTGGTTTTAGAAGCAGCAAGCTGCCGATAAAACTCAGTCATAAAGATAGCAGTAGATTCGTCGTTGACTTGCCAAAGCGTGGCGACTGTGCTGCGGGCACCCGATCGAATTGCCGCCCCGGCCAAACCCAAAGCCGCACGATTGTCGCCGGAAGCTGTTTCGCAAGCACTCAACACTAAAAGCTCGATCGGCTGTTGGTTATCCCCAGTGCGCGATCGCAGCAGTCGATCGAACTCCTTGACATTCACCCGCTCGTCCCAAGTCACAATAAAAGTATCCGCCGCATTCGAGCTAAACTGACCGTGAGTTGCCAAATGGACGATCGGGTAAGACAAAGATTTAATTTTATCGCGCAACCGCCCGCTAACAAAATCTTCATTCAGCAGGTCAGTAGCGGGAATCTGAGCAGAAATTTCTTGAATTTCTCGTTTCACCCCCGGCAAAGCCGAGAAGCCTTGACGCGCTTCTGAGAGGGCAGCCGCGAGCACTCTTAACTTAACTTGGCTCAGAGGTTTGGGTGTCAGCAATTGCAGTCCCGGTGCCAAAGCAATACTGTACTTTTCTAGCAAAAACTTTTCGCCGTCGTGCAGCACCGCCATCGGCAGATTTCGCAAATAACCGTCGAGTACAAATACCAGAGTTTTAATTCCGCTGGCAGTCAAATCAGCCTCTGCGGGGCGAATTAACCAGTCGTAAACCTGTTGGACGGCGGGCAACCTGTCGCGGGGAAACGCAGCAGGCCGGATCGTATTTTTGGCTAGTCTGAACGCTGTTTCTAACTCGGCTTGAGACTTATTGGTAGTGTAGCGGCGCAGGGGTTTGCCGGGAATTGATAAAATTACCTCCAAACGATCGCTCAAAATAATTGGATAAATCACCGCCGCAGCAGGATCGATTTGCTCGATCGACTGTGGTTTAGCATCAGCGCAAGCATCCCGAAAAAAGTTATCCAATTCCGCCAACTGCAAAGATTCCACCGTTTGGCGCGCCAGTTTCAATTTAGCTTGACTCGGAGATTTCTCTGCCAAAAGCAGCCCGACTAATTCCCGATAAACCGGTTCGGCACTTTCCCGAAACGAAAATTGTACTTCGGGATTCACTGTCACCAAATCGCCCCGCAGAGAAGACAATACATTTACAGCTTGAGTATATTGAGCGATCGCCCCTTCTGTATTTCCCTGAGCTTTCCGAATCCGCCCGAGTTGCCACAATAATTGATAGGCAATATCGGGAGATTCAAACACTGGCGCCAAACTCAAAGCCTGATTTGTCAAACTTTCCGCCTGCTGGTGCTGCTGCTGCAATTCCGAAAGTTTGCCCCTAGCTGCCAGAATGTAAGCTTGTATGCGTTTGTCGCCCAAACTATTTGCCGGTACTGCTGAGCGTTCTAGCATTTTGTCAACATCGCTTAAGCTCAAAGTTTTTGCAGGCGACTGAGCTAATTTCATCAAGCTTTGAGCTAGGTTAATTTGAGCGTAAAGTCCCGCGCGGTTTGAAGCCAATTCAGCGGTTTGAGGTTCGATGGAACGCCACAAAACCTCTGCTTCCGACCAGTTTGTGCGATCGACCAACAGACTTAATTTGTTCAACTGCGCCTGAATTTGTAGAGGTTTTGCAACTGTGATTGCCGCCGAGCGATCGTAATATTCTAGAGCTGAGGCTTCCAACTCAGCCTGCTGTCGGGCGCTCAAACCCGGTTTATTGCTTCTAGCCCGCGCCGTATTCCCCAGATTGAGATAAATTGCCGCTTCATCTTGTTTTACACCTAATTTTTGGGCTGCAGCCAGTGCCTCTAATAGCAAATTTTGGGAGCTTTCCAGTTGTCCCAAAACCCGCAGCACCCGCCCTAAAGCGTTACTTGCCCGGACTGTATCTGCAGAAACAGGCTGATTTTTTAAACTTGCCAAACCTGCTGTCGAAACCTCGCAAGTTTGGTTTTCCATCATCAAGGAAGCTAACAGGATTTTGCAAGCTTTCGGGTAAAGTCCGAGAGTTTCCCAAGCCCGACTTAGATTGAGTTGAACTTGAGAAAGTTGGTTTTTGCGATCGATTTGCTCGAAAATTTTAGCGCTTAACTGCAAGTTATCGATCGCATTTTGAGTCTGTCCCCGTTCGAGCTGCAACTGTCCTTGAATGTTGAGAGTTTCAGCCAAAATCCGCTGCTGTTCGGCAGTTTTGGACTCGGCTCGCACCACCGACAAACTCGAATTCACAGCTTGTTCTGCTTGTTCCCAAAGTGCTAACTGCCCGTAGGTTGCAGCTAAATTGCTCAAGGCTGTGGCGAGAGGGAGATTTTCGCCTGTTTTCTCAAACTGTACCGCCGCTTGCTGCAACAGCGGTACAGCTTCGGAAAAACGTTTTTCTTCCCACAGAGTGCGAGCTTGTCGGACAAGCTGCCCTGCTGGCGGTGACTGAATCTGAGCAACTGCAGGAGGAATTGCAACGGATAGCAAACAGGAGATCAGAAATAACAGAATTGCTTTTCGGAGCGATCGGGCAAACTTCATATATATAATTCAAGCTGGGTAATTCCACCAGCACGCTGATGGGAGTTTTCTACACGTAAGTCATATCATCAAATATGGTTTGGATCATCCACTAGACATCTGGCACTAATTCACTTTCAATTATTGAATTATCTGCGTCAATCTGTGTGTATCCGCTTGACATCTGCGGTTAACCCATCAATCCAATATTTACGCAACTCAAGCCTACTCTTTCTTTTTCCTCTTATTAACGAGCTGGCGGCAGCATTTCCGGCTTACCAAAAAACATTTTCTTAACTCCGTGGAAGCTGTCGCCCTCGATTCTTTCGAGTTTACCTTGTATCTCGCGCCAGACTTTCTCTGGCCGTCAGCACCCTAAATAACCTGTTGTGCAAATAAAAATTGTAGATTTTGATGACAATCAAAAATTGTCAAATTCTCTCACCCTCTCCCCCTCAATTGCCATACACAATCTATATGAGCAACAGCTTACTAAGTAGTGGAGTGTCGTTTTTGATGCCACTGCCAAGCGTGAATTAAAATATCCTTAATGTCGGGATATTCTGGACACCAACCCAAAATTTTGATAGCTTTTTCGCTACTACCAACTAAGGCTGCTGGGTCTCCCGGACGGCGATCGCACTCAACCGCTTTAATCTCTTTTCCAGTCACTTCGCGAGCCGTTTGTATCACTTCTTTTACCGAAAATCCGCCGCCATTTCCCAAATTAAAGAAATCAGATTTGCCGTCATTTAACAAATATTCCAATCCTAAAATGTGAGCCGATGCCAAATCATTAACATGAATGTAATCGCGAATGCAACTACCGTCGGGAGTATCGTAATCTGTGCCAAAAATTGCGATCGAATCCCGCTTACCCAAAGCCGCCATCAACACCAACGGAATCAGGTGAGTTTCTGGATTGTGATCTTCTCCTAACAACCCGTTTGGATCTGCCCCAGCCGCGTTAAAATAGCGAAAACAAACTGATTTAAAATTGTACGCAACATCAAAATCGGACAAAATTCGTTCTACCATTAACTTAGTAGCGCCGTAGGGATTTATCGGATTTTGTGGGTGGTCTTCTGCGATCGGAATTTTATGCGGTACGCCGTAAGTCGCGCAGGTTGAAGAAAACACAAATTTTTTCACTCCCGCAGCGATCATTGCTTCTAAAAGTGTAATTGTGCCGATGACGTTGTTGCGGTAATATTTAGCTGGATCGGTAACAGATTCGCCCACGTAAGCATAGGCTGAAAAGTGCATTACTGCTGCAATTTCGTGAGTGGCGAACAGGTTGTCGAGCAAAGCGCGATCGTTCGTATCGCCCACTACCAATTTTACTTGCAAAACCCGGTCTACTAAATCTTGGTGTCCGTAAACTAAATTGTCCAAAATTATCACGTCGTAACCAGCTTTTTTTAGTGCTAATACTGCGTGAGAGCCAATATATCCAGCTCCGCCTGTTACCAAAATTGTTGGTTTTTGTGTACTCATTTTATTCTGCTTTGTTTTTTGTAGTTGGATAGTTGAGTGTATTATTTTAGGGTTGGTTAAGTCTGTTTTTTGGTCAACAGTTAACTGTTAACTGTTGACCAAAAAATTAATCGATAAACTTAAGGCGGCCAATTTGAATATAATCAAAGATGCGATTGATTTGGTGCCGGTCTTCTTCAGAAATTTTATCATCAGATAGGATAGTGGAAGTCAAAACTAAATGTTCGCGGCGAGCGATTTTGCCAGACGCTACAATCCGATCGACCATTTGAGAAATTGTCAAGTTCGATTTGTTGGGAGATGTTCGCATTTATTCGATCGCCTTTATGTCAGAATAGTTAAAGATGCTGGCAATTCTTAACTCAGAAATGATGCAAATCGATTTGTGGAACAGCAGAAATAATGTATCATATCATGTCCGCTCGATTACGATAACAAAAATGGTTCCTAATACGGACTAAAGTCTGCTGAATTTTACGGACTCGCATTCTGCACTACGAACCCGTCGCGCCTGCGGTTAATCGATCGGACACAATATCTAAGTTATACTCCCAAAGATAGATGCGCGGAGTCTATAATTATGAATGAAGCCTGCGTCAGAAGTGCGATCGCACTAAATTTGATTCTATAATATAATAATTTTTATTCAGAGGTAATTCTATGCAGGTCTATCGAATCCCGGTACTGTCCGACAATTACATTTTCTTGCTGCACGACCCCGATCGCCAGACAGCAGCAGTCGTCGATCCAGCCCTAGCAGAACCGGTCTTGCAGCAACTGAGCTCGCTCGGAGCCGAATTAACAGCAATTTTCAATACGCACCACCACAGCGACCACGTAGGCGGCAACCAGCAACTGATCGATCGCTTTCCCCAAATTAAAGTTTACGGCGGCGCACAAGATAGAGGCAGAATTCCCGGACAGCAAGTGTTTTTGCAAGGGGGCGATCGAGTAGAATTTGCCGGCAGAACCGCCGAAGTCTTCTTCGTACCAGGCCACACAAAAGCTCACATAGCCTACTATTTCCCCGCGCGCAACCAAGGCGAAACCGGCGAATTGTTCTGTGGGGACACTTTATTCGCTGGAGGCTGCGGCAGACTGTTTGAAGGCACTCCCGCTCAAATGCTAGCTTCTCTAGAACAATTGCGAAACTTGCCGGACAGTACCAGAGTTTGGTGCGCCCACGAATACACGCTGCAAAATTTGCAATTTGCCATCGGCGTAGATGGCGACAATCCCGATCTGCAGCAGCGCTTAGCCGAAGTGAAAGAAGCGCGCAGCCGATCGCAACCTACCATACCATCCTCGATCGGCACCGAGAAAAAGACCAACCCATTTTTGCGCTGGGATTTTCCCAACCTCCAACGGGCCGCCAACAGCCGCGAACCCGTCCAAACCTTCGCTCAATTGCGCCGCATGAAAGACCGATTTTGACAATAGCAACGTCAGCCTTACACACCTGCATCAGATCAAATGTTTGTAACGAGCCACAGCCGTTGATAATATGCAGCCACCAAGAAAACCGATCGGGCTGACTTCTCCTTTGAAACAGCCATAAAACTGCCTCTGGCCTTTGCTCTGTGGCGGCAACTGGTTAAGCTCAGGGACTGTGCTATACAATAAATTGTCGCGATATCAACATTCCAGCAGGACGATCGACATCCCTCTTAAGTTTGAATTGTAACCCTGTTTAAAGTAATACTTCCTCGGAATGATTTGCGTATAATCATTTAACGATCGCCATTGGCTTAGCCAAAACTCAAACCGTTGTTAGAAATCGATGAAAAATCTAGGCAGCAATACTGAACCCCAACAGCACATCGACCCCTGTGTTTCAACGCATTCTAACAACGCGCTTTACCCGGGCGCGCCTTTACCAACAGATATAGGCATGGTTTTGCAATTGGCAGACGGCAGCATTCAGGGGTGCAATGCTCGCGCCGAAAAACTGTTGGGGATGACAGCACAACAAATGCAGGGCAACTCTTCGCTCAACTGTCCGTGGCAGACTGTGCGTCAAGATGGCTCGGATTTTCCCGGCGAGATGCACCCGCCGATGGTGGCGCTTTCAACCGGACAGCCAAGCTCAAATGTGATTATGGGCTTTTATCAACCGCAGGGAGAATTGATTTGGTTGAATCTCAATTCTCAACCTTTATTTCAGGGAGATCTATCGACTCCCTACGCAGTAGTTACAACCTTCATCGAAATTGCTCAACCTCAACCGGCAGTAGTATCTGACACCCTTGCACCACAACTTTCAGACACCCTCGAAAGTATTTCCGACGGGTTCTTTGCTTTGGATAGAGACTGGCGATTTACCTACCTCAATTCTCAAGCGGCGCAGTGGCTGAATCGACTCCCGCAAGAGGTGATTGGTAACAGCGTTTGGGAAGAGTTTCCCGAATCTGTCGGCAGTTTGTTCGAGCAGGAATACCGGCGCTGCGCTGCCGATCGAGTTACGGTTAGTTTTGAATCTTTTTATGAGCCGCTCAATGCTTGGTATGCAGTAAGAGCTTATCCGATCGCCTCGGGAATTGCTGTTTATTTTCAAGATGTCACCCAGCAGAAAGCGGCGAGGGCTGCTTTTGTTAAACAAGCCCAAACAGCGCGGCAACAACTTGCAGAAATCGAGGCGATTTATGCTAGCGCTCCCATCGGACTTTGCTTTATCGATACCGACTTGCGATTTGTCCGCATTAACGATCGCCTAGCAGAAATTAACGGCATTCCAGCCGCCGCCCACATCGGCAAAACATTGCGCGAAATCTTGCCAGAAATGGCAGATAATTTAGAGCCGCTTTACAGACAAGTTATTCAAACTAAAATTCCGATCGCACAGCTCGAAGTTATCGGAAAAAACTCAGCACAGCCGGGTGTAGAACAGGCTTGGCTGTTGAGTCTCTATCCGCTAGTCCAGGACGAGATCGTACAGGGCGTGAATGTGACGGTGTACGAAATTACCCATCGCAAAGCTAGCAAAAAAGAAATTCAACGGCTCAACCAGGAACTAGAGGGACGAGTTAACGAACTGCAATCAATTCTTGATGCTGTACCTATTGGCATTACGATCGCCCGCGACCCAGAATGTAAAGTAATTCGCGCTAACAGATTTGGTGAGTTGATGCTCGCAGTAGCGCCGGATACCAATGTTTCTCCAACCGGAGAGCAAGCCGAAATCATGCTGTTCAGACACTTTAGCAATGGAGTAGAAATCCCGCCAGAAGAACTCCCAATGCAGCGGGCTGCAGCTTCGGGTGCCGAAGTGCGGGATGTGGAAATTCAAATGGTGCGATCGGACGGGATGGTATTAGATTGGTTGGTGAATGCGGTGCCGTTGTTTGACGCGGAGGGGGCAGTTCGCGGCTGTGTGGGAGCGTTTGTGGATATTAGCGATCGCAAACAAGCAGAAGAAGCTTTGCGCCGCTCCGAGGAACGCTACCGCACTTTGTTTGAGTCCCTAGACGAAGGCTTTTGCGTCATCGAAATGCTGTTTGACGAAAACGAAAAGCCGATCGATTACCGCTTTTTGGAAGTCAATCCCGCCTTCGAGAAACAAACTGGACTCGTAGAGGCTGTGGGGAAAACCGCGCGAGAACTCATTCCAGGGCTCGAAAATCATTGGTTTGAGATGTACGGTAAAGTCGCGCTCACAGGGGAACCAGTGCGCTTTGAGCAAGGCTCGGAAGTGATGAACCGCTGGTTTGAGGTTTCGGCGTTCCGCACTCCTGAGCCGCACAGCCGCAAAGTCGCCTTGCTTTTCAAAGAAATCACCGATCGCAAACAGGCGGAAAATCTTCTGCGCGAACACTACAGCAAGTTGCGGCTGTTTGTTAAACATTCGCCTGCGGGGGTGGCGATGTTTGACCGCCAGATGTGCTATATGCTGGTGAGCGATCGCTGGCTGGCTAATTATGGACTCGGTACTCAAAACATTATCGGCCGATCGCATTACGATATCTTGCCAGATTTACCCGATCGTTGGAAACAAATCCACCAGCGCTGTCTGGCGGGAGCAGTCGAAATCTGTCCAGAAGAACCGTTTCCCCGCGCTGATGGCTCGATGGACTGGGTGCGCTGGGAAATTCACCCGTGGCGCACCAACAGCGGTGAGATTGGCGGGATCATAATTTTTTCGGAAGTAATTACCGATCGCAAAAACGCTGAACTCGCCATCGCCGAGGCAAAACAGCAAGTCAGCAATATTATCGAAAGTATTACCGATGCCTTTATCGCCTTCGATTCGCAATGGCGCTATACCTACGTTAATGCCACTGCTGAAAAATTGCTGGCGCGATCGAGAAACGACTTGTTAGGTCGATCGATCTGGGAGATGTTCCCCGCCGAGAAAGAATCCAATTCTAGAGCATATCAAGAATTTCATCGAGTTGTTAACGAGCAAGTTTCTGTCAAGTTTGAAGAATTTTCGCCTTCACTTCAAGTGTATGTAGAAGTCAGCGCCTATCCAGCCGCAAACGGATTGACGGCTTATTGGAGCGATATTACCGATCGCAAACGTACAGAAGCAGAACTTCGACAAAAAAATGCGATTTTGAACGTGATTAACGAGTCAGTGCCCACACCAATTTTTGTCAAAGATCGAGAAGGACGGATTATTTATGCCAATCCAGCTACCCTAGAGGCGCTGGGAAAAACTGCTGGTGAAGTAATTGGCTGGCGCGATCGCGATTTATACCCAATAGCAGAACTCGGATCTGCCGTCACCGAAAACGATCGGCGCATCATGGAATCCGGCAAAACCGAAGTCGTCGAAGAATCTCCCGATGGCATTCGGACATTTCTGGGAACCAAAGCTCCCTACCGCAACGAAGCCGGAGAAGTCATCGGCTTGATCGGCATCTCCAACGAGATCACAAATCGCAAACGAGCAGAAGTCGAGCTGCAAGAACAAACAAAGTTATTGCAAGTAATTATTGACAGCATTGGTGACGGTTTAATTCTTGCCAACCAACAAGGAGAGTTTGTGCTGTTTAACCGAGCAGCCGCAGGAATATTCGGTGAGCTATCGAATGAAAAATCTTGGGAGGAATGGTCGAGCACCTACGGAGTATTTTTGCCAGACAAAAAAACCCTATTTCCCAACGATGAACTACCCCTGGTCAGAGCAATCAAAGGCGAATATGTCAATGATGTAGAAGTATTTATCGACCGCCAAGATGGCGAAAGTCGCTGGATCAGTATCAGCGGTTATCCGGTGGTTGATACTAGCAACGCAATCAAAGGTGGAGTGATTGTCTGTCGCGACATTACAGAACGCAAACAATCAGAAGCAGCGTTGCAAGAAAGCGAAGAACGATTCCGCAATATGGCTAACAACACTCCTTTTATGGTTTGGGTAACAGACTCCACAGGTTACTGCACTTTCCTCAGCGAAAGCTGGTATGAATTCACGGGTCAAACTCCAGAAACAGGTTTAGGATTTGGTTGGATAAATGCTTTGCATCCAGAAGACCGAGAACAGGCCAAAAACGCATTTTTGATGGCCAACGAACGCCAGGAACCTTACCGCATGGAATTTCGCGTGGGGCGCCCGGATGGCGGATATTCTTGGGCGCTGGATGCGGCGGCTCCCCGATTTACTGAAAGCGGACAATTTGAAGGTTTTATTGGCTCTGCGATCGACATGACAGAGGGCAAAAAAGTAGAAATCGAGCGCGATATGGTTCTGCAATTGGAACAAACTGCCCGCGCGGAAGCCGAGCGAGCTAATCGGATTAAAGACGAGTTTCTGGCGGTGCTTTCTCACGAGTTGCGATCTCCCCTAAATCCGATTTTAGGCTGGTCGCAACTGCTGCTAGCAGGGAAGCTGAGCGCGACTCAAACAGCCAAAGCGTTGGAGACAATCGAGCGCAACGCCAGACTGCAATCTCAATTAATCGAAGACTTGCTAGATGTATCTCGAATTCTGCAAGGGAAGCTCAGATTGACTGTGGCTCCGGTGAATGTGGAAATCATTATTTTGTCTGCTTTGGAAACGGTGCAATTAGCAGCCGAAGCTAAAAAAATTCAAATCGAAACAATCTTAAATCCCGATGTCGGACTCGTTCTCGGCGATACGAGTCGCTTGCAGCAAGTTGTGTGGAATTTGTTATCGAATGCGGTAAAATTTACGCCCGAAGGCGGTAGAGTTGAAGTTAGATTAGCGCAAGTCGGTCGCGAAGAAGTGGAAATTCAAGTTGCCGACACGGGTAAAGGTATTATTCCCGATTTCTTGCCCTATGTTTTCGAGCATTTCCGACAAGAAGACGGCGCGACTACTCGCAAATTTGGGGGTTTGGGATTGGGATTGGCGATCGTCCGCCAACTGATCGAACTGCACGGCGGGACGGTATTTGTAGAAAGCGCTGGAGAAGGTCAAGGAGCGACGTTTACGGTGAGATTACCGCTATTAAATGATGATTCTAGAGCGCAGCGGTTAGAAGCGGTCAATTCGTCTGGTAGTTGCGATATTTCATCTTTCCCGCTCTCGGGATTGAGAATTTTGGTGGTAGATGATGAGCTCGACTCGCGCGATTTTGTCGCCTTCGTCCTCGGCCAAGGGGGTGCAAAGGTGATTGCGCTGTCTTCTGCTGCTGAGGCGCTGCTGTCGATCGCCCAAACTGCACCGGATTTGCTCGTCAGCGACATCGGAATGCCGCAGATGGACGGATATATGCTGATCCGTCACATCCGCACTCAGCTTGCGCCAGAGTATCGAGATTTGGTGGCGATCGCCCTAACGGCCTATGCTGGAGAAGCGAACGAGCGCCAAATTTTGCAAGCCGGATTTGACCAACATTTATCTAAGCCCATCGATCCGAGTGAGTTATTGGCCGCTGTAGGGCGATTGATGAGCGATCGGGCAAAAGATCGATCGTAGGTTCGCAGTTAGGACTTCAGTCCTCTCCAATTCCTTCACCGCCTTCGCTTGAGACGGATGAACCCACCAAAAAGGATATCTCATCCTTATTCCCTCAACACCGAATCTATTAAATCCGTTACATCCGTTACAAAATCCGTTGCCGAACTTCCTTCTCCCTTGCGATCGTCCTTCAAACTTCGCTATTATAGAAAGTTGCAATTAAAACCCCACAAGCAACGATCATGGCCAAGCGCGTCCAATTAGTATTAAACAAAGATGTCAGCAAACTCGGCAAAGCTGGCGACGTAGTAGAAGTAGCCCCAGGCTACGCCCGCAACTACCTAGTACCCCAAGGAATGGGATTTAGAGCCACTCCGGGCATTCTCAAGCAAGCAGAGCGCCGCCGTGAAGAAGAAAGACTGCGCCAGTTAGAACTCAAGCAGCAAGCTGAAGTCCGCAAAACCGCCTTGGAAGCAGCCGGGCCTTTCATCATCTCCAAGCAAGTCGGCGAAGGAGACGCGATTTTTGGTACTGTCACCAACCAAGAAGTAGCAGAACTGATTTTCAACTCTACCAGTCAAGAAGTCGATCGGCGCGGCATCACCCTACCCGAAATTCGGGGCACTGGTACATACAAAGCTGAAATCAAGCTTCACGCGGAAGTTACCGCCGAAGTTAATATTCAAGTTGTCCCGATGTAATTAAAAGTTGTCAGTTGGCAGGAAAGTTGTTGGCAGTTGGCTATTATTTGTTATTTGTTATTTGTTATTTGTGGGTTCTAATTCCGAATCACCCATTGCTACTGACAACTAACAACTCACAATTCACAATTGTAGCAATCCTCCCATCAGTTGTACAAATATCTAACGGTAGTGCCTTCTTTGCCTACCCCCGATATTGAGGATATTCAGGATAGGGACAGCCACCCTTCGGGAACGCTTCGCGAACCCACGGGCGTGGGGAAATTGCCCCTACAATAAATTATACAATTCATTTAGGATTGCTATAAAAACTAACAACTGCTGCCAACCGACCACTGCTTTCCTAACAACTGCCAACTGACTGAGGACTATTGACTAATGAGCGATTTGATGCCGACAAATATAGAGGCAGAAGAAGCAATTTTAGGCGGGATTTTAATTGACCCGGAAGCGATTTCTAGAATTGCCGAACTTCTGCGACCGGAGTTTTTTGCCATCACCGCTCATCAAGTCATTTATCGATCGGCATTAGGGCTATTTTTGCAAGGCCAACCGACCGATTTAATGACGGTGACAACTTGGTTGACAGATCGCAACCAGTTAGAACAAGTCGGAGGACTCACTAAATTAGCACAATTAGTCGATCGCACAGTTTCAGCAGTCAACATCGACCAATATGCAGCCTTAGTTGAAGACAAATATCAGCGCCGCCGATTGATCGAAGCTGGCAACAACATAGTACAATTAGGTTACGAGACAGCAGCACCGCTAGAAACAGTATTAGACCGCGCCGAACAAGAAGTTTTTGGCATCACTCAAGACCGCCCGCAACAAGATTTAGTATCCATCGGCGAAACCCTAAACCAAACATTTCAAGACTTAGAAAATCGCAATGAAGGCCTCACGCTTCCCGGTATTCCCTGCGGTTTTTATGATTTAGATGCCATGACAGGCGGCTTTCAGCGATCGGATTTAATCATTGTTGCTGGGCGCCCGGCCATGGGGAAGTGCGAATCAGGCTCTACCGTAATACTAGAAAGTGATGGAAGTGTTTCTAGTATAGAACAAATATATCAAAAACGTCAAGCAGAATTACTAACATTAGGAAAAAATTGGCAATTTCACCTAACTAGACCATCAGCTTTTATAGATGATGGAATTAAGCCTGTATTTCGGGTAACAACAAGACTGGGACGTTTTATAGAAACTACAATTACACACCCATTTTTAACAATTAAGGGGTGGCGGGAGTTGGCCCAAATACAACCGGGCGATAAAATTGCTGTCCCCCGCAGGATGAATATTTTTGGTCGAGAAACCATCCGCGACTGTGAAGTTAAGCTATTGGCTTATCTCATTGGCGACGGGTGTTTGACGCTCAGCGCTCCACACTTCACCAATGGAAATACTGCTATACTGCAAGATTTTGCTGAAGCTGCTACTAGCTTTGGAGGTGTGAGGCTGCGATTCAACGATAAAGGGAGACGCGCACCAGAATATAGCGTCATGGGCGATCGAGAAAGCTGCACAGATAGTATAAAAAACTTTGGTTATAATTTAAAAATAATCCTGCTCAAACGAGATTTTGATGCTAAAAAGTTAGCCGTAGAATTGGAAGTTCCACCGCGATTAGTCCGGTCTTGGGTGGAAGGAATGGCATTTCCCAATCAAAAATTATTGAGTGGCATTTGTAGAGTTTTAAGAGTAGATCCAGAACACCTAGCCGATGAGGGAATGGATATTATTAATACAAGCCGTAAAAATCCCCTGAGACATTGGTTAGAAAAGTTAGGTTTGATGGGAAAAAATGCTCACCAGAAAACCGTACCAGACATAGTGTTTAGATTGCGACGATCGCAAGTTGCTCTTTTCCTCAACCGCCTTTTTTCAACTGACGGCTGGGCTACCCTACTTACCAGCGGTCAATCTCAACTAGGCTACTGTTCTGTCAGCGAAGGACTAGCCAGACAAGTACAGCATCTACTACTGAGATTTGGCATCATTGCCGCCCTCAAAAAGCGTTTGGTAAAATACAAAGATACTCGCAACCCAGCTTGGTTTATTGATATTACTGACGCAAAATCTATCAATATCTTTATATCAGAAATTGGAATTTTTGGCAAAGAGGCAGCATTATTAAAAGTAAAACAAGCATTAGAAAATAAAAAATCTCACAATAACCGTGATTTGATTCCAGTCGAGGCGTGGGAATATCTAGCCTTAGCAAAAGGTAACGAATCTTGGGCATCCTTAGCAAAACGCGCAGGCATCAAAGGTTATTCCAATATTCACGTTGGTCAACGTGCTCTGTCCAGAGAAAGATTTTTAGTTTTAGCAACGGCTTTAGATAATTTGTCGCTGAAGCAACTGGCAAATAGCGAGGTTTACTGGGATGAAATAGTTTCTATCGAACCGATGGGAAACAAGCAAGTCTACGACTTAACTATCCCGGACACACATAATTTTGTTGCTAATGATATCTGTGTTCACAATACTGCTTTCTGTACCAACATTGCCCACCACATCGCCACCGGACAGCAGAAATTGCCGGTGGCGGTTTTCAGCTTGGAAATGTCGAAAGAACAGCTAGTGCAGCGCATTCTTTCCAGTGAAGCCAAAATAGAAAGTAACAGGTTGCGATCGGGCAGAATCAGTCAAAACGAATGGGAACCAATCAGTACAGCCATTGGCAACTTATCAGAACTGCCATTGTTTATTGACGATACTCCCAATATTACCGTGATGGAGATTCGATCGAAAGTCCGCCGCCTCCAAGCGGAACAAGGCGGATCTCTCGGATTAATCTTGCTAGATTACCTGCAATTAATGGAAGGTAGCAGCGACAACCGCGTCCAAGAATTATCTCGAATTACTAGAAGCCTCAAAGGTTTAGCCCGCGAGCTCAACGTGCCGATTATTGCTTTGTCTCAGTTGAGTCGCAGTGTGGAAGCGAGGACAAATAAGCGGCCGATGATGTCTGATTTACGCGAAAGTGGCTGCTTAACAGGTGATAGTTTGGTAATGCTAGCAGATACTGGTGTGCGGGTACCAATTCGTGAATTAGTAGGAAAATCTGGCTTCACAGTTTGGGCGCTCAATGAAGCCACTATGCAGTTAGAAAAAGCCATTGTTAGCAATGCCTTTGCTACAGGTGTTAAGCCTGTACTACGACTGCAAACTCGTTTGGGACGGGCAATTAGAGCCACTGGTAATCATAAGTTCTTCACCATTCACGGCTGGCGACGATTGGATGAGTTAAAAATAGGCGATCGCATTGCCCTACCTAGATACGTATCAAGTTCCTTGATCCAATCGATGGACAATGCCGAAATAGCCTTGCTAGGACACATGATTGGAGACGGATGTACTCTACCTAGACACGTTATTCAATACACTACTAGAGAGGAAGATTTAGCCAATACTGTTGCAAACCTTGCCATAGAAGTCTTTGGAGAGCGAATCATACCTCGTATTTGTAAAGAACGTGATTGGTATCAAGTTGATCTTCCTCCCGCCTATCATCTGACACATAATGTGAGGAATCCTGTAACTGAATGGCTAGATGCTTTAGGTGTTTTTGGTCTGCGTTCTTACCAGAAGTTTGTCCCCAATCAAATATTTGAGCAGCCTCAAGAATCAATATCTTTATTTTTACGCCATCTTTGGTGTACTGATGGTTGCATAAAAACAGGCAGGGGTAAATGTCATTACCCTAGTGTTTACTATGCTTCCAGTAGTGAAAAATTGGCAAGAGATGTTCAGTCACTCTTACTCAGACTTGGTATCAATGCCCGCTTATTTTTAAGCCCTCAGCCAGGGAAAGGGCGAGATCAACATCAAGTTTGGGTAACAGGAAGACCTGATTTAGATAAGTTTATTCATTTGATTGGTGCAGTAGGTAACTACAAACAACAAGCTCTAATAGAAATTGCAGAATACATTGAAATTCGTTCTAGCAATACTAATAGAGATGTCATACCGCCTGATGTGTGGAAAATGTATGCTGTTCCGGCCATGCAGCAATTTGGTTTAACTACACGCCAGATGCAAGCACAGCTAGGAAACTTATATTGTGGTACAACCCTTTACAAACACAACCTTGGTGGGGAACGAGCATTCAGATTAGCTACAATTGTTAAATCTGATGAACTTGCGCTCTTATCTACAAGCGATATTTACTGGGATGAAGTCGCCTCAATAGAAGTTGATGGTGAAGCTGAGGTTTACGATTTAACAGTGCCTGCACTGCATAATTTTGTCGCTAATGACATCATAGTTCACAACTCGATCGAGCAGGACGCCGATTTAGTCATTATGCTGTACCGAGATGAATATTACAACCCTGATTCGCCCGATCGCGGAATTGCCGAAGTCATCATCACCAAACACCGAAACGGCCCCACAGGCATCATCAAACTCTTATTCGATGCCCAATTTACCTCATTCCGCAATCTAGCATCTCCAAAGCGCTCTTAAGAATGAAGAAGGAAGAATGAAGAATGAAGAAGGAAGAATGAAGAATGAAGAATGAAGAAGGAAGGTAATTGCTCAACTTGGGGAAAAAATGGATCCATCAATAGAGAGAGCTTTTTGAATATATTGATAAGCAGTTAAACCTTGACGCTTCCCAGTATTAACAACTGAACGAACAGCAGCAAACAAATCTCGCCCCCATGAAGAACGGAAGCCATTAGTCACGCGGCGAAATATCACGCTCGGGTGCATCTCACTTTGGCAAATACATCAAATTGAAAGTTGACCGTTGAGGTAAGCACAGCGAAGAGAAAGGATAGAGGGAACACTCTCAATATTCCATTGCGCTCCTGATATTTTGACCCTGAATCCAATTCGTTTAATAATTGATTCAACTGTTCCAGAACCAATCGAACTTATGGATTCTTCTTTATAGTATTGGTAGTTGACTATTCGACAACGATGGGTTTCTAAATAGTTACAAAATGTTTTAACTGCTTTTTTTTTCATTTCTTTAAATAGATTAATGACTTCATCTATTTTGCCTTGCCACAACATATTTTCTGCTAGCTTTAAACGTTTTAGTGAGCCTCCTATCTTGTAAAGATTTTCTTTTAGATGATACCAATCTAAAATTTCTTGTCTTTGTTCGACATCTCCGATTTCTTGAAATATCTTCCAAATTCCGGCATGACCATCTCCCAAACAATACATAGGATGTAGCAATTTTTGGCTGTTAGTCCAATCAATTAAATCTTGATTATTTTGAAATAATGCTCCCGAATAAACATTATCGAAACAAACGGCTTTATAGTCTTTCCAGTAACACCCTTCGCCTTTAGATTCGTTGCGTAGTCTGACTTTTCCGCCATCTAATGTAATTTCTTGGACTCCTTGTTTAGATATAGGTACTTCAAATTCTTGTCGCTTGACTAATCTATGTAATGTACTGTGAGAGATTTTGATACCAGTGAAAATCTCTAAATCTTTTTCTGCCATTTGATAAGATTCGTTGGCACTGATTAAAAGACAGCATTTTTCAATCAGTGGACTGAATTGACTCTAAGCTTTCAATCCAAAATATTTCGCCTGATTATCTGTAATTTCGAGCGAACCGACTATTGATTTTATTTTTCGGGGTTTTCCTGTTTCAATTCCTGATGCTGCTGAAAAAAAAAGCTACCTAGTTCTGGACCAACTTCTTCTAACATTTTTTGACGAAGAGATTTTTCGATACTGTCAAAACTTTTTAACTCGGTTGGATCTGTATTTTTGTAAAGAATTTCTGCGGCCGCTTTTAAGTAGGCTTTTAGCTGTTCTTGGTCTGAGGGTGTCATTTTCTTTACCTCATCTTTATTTGGCAATTTTACTAGCTTTTTCATTTTAACCCTTTTTGGGCATACTCGCCAAAGTGAGATGCACCCGATGCGATCGCCCTTACATAATTATCGCAGTAACCTCTACCAACTTGCAAGACTCCCAAGGCTGCATATTGAGAAATTACTGGCGGACAAATTAAGATAGTATCCTGAATCTTTCTCACAGAAACCAGCAAGTGTTCTGGGATTACCATATACCCGATGCGCCAACTCGCAAAACCGTAGGCCTTAGAAAGGCTAAACAGGGAAATTGTATCTTCGTTACTGTGGGGAAAAGCTGCGGGAGAACAGTGTTTAACGCCGTTATAGGTAAAATATTCGTAATCAGAAGTGTTGAATGATAGGAAAAAATTGATAAAGTTTGCCCACAAATGTATAATTGCAGAGTTATAAAATATTAATAATCAACTGAAATGCTATTTTCGTTCCTTCCCCAAAATTGTCAAACGGTATCTCGCCCATTTACCCAAAGATGATTATCCAGTTTTAGATAGCTTCACATTTGTCTCCTGCTGGCTAGGGTTTAGTTTTGACCAAAGTCTGTATACTATGCGTTACCTATTTTTTCGTTTAAACAGTCGAGATATTTCCCTAGATATATCAATTTTTCCCAAGGCTAATAAGCATAAGCTGTTACACATTTAAACTGTGATACAAGCATTACCCTTATTTTTGATTTTGCGCCCCCATTTAATTATTAATTGCCCTTCATTTAAGAGGCGGTGCAATAAATACTCTAGCTCTTCAATAGATGTAAAAAGTCGATTGGCAATATATTCTTTGGCCGAATGCCATACTAATTCAATCAAGTTATAGTCGGGGCTGTATTCGGGGAGGAATTCTAAATGAAGGTTAGGCATTTCTGTTTCAATTATTTTCAGGTACTCTTCTTTATCATGAAAACTAGCATTATCCAAAATAATCACTATTTTCGCTCCTTTCTCAGGAAATTCTGAGGCTTGATTACCTGCTGACACCCATTCATTGATTAGCTCTTCATAAAACAGTTTTAGCACTCGATAAAAATTCTATGAATTGCCTTATTTGAGGAACTATACCCACCTTTTTTTATCCGAATTTCTCACTGCTCCCATTACATTAACTCTGCCTTTTCTCCTGTATCCTCGGATCTTTTTTCAGCTGCTTTTTTTTACACCAGTTCTTTCCTCTGGTGACTCTTAAACTAAATCCACTCTCGTCCCAAAACCATACCTGTAAACGTTCGGGCGATTATTTTTCTATTTTTAAATATTCTGCTATCTTTATTTTAAACGCTGTTCTTTTTTCGGGATTTCTCTTGGACTCTAGGCTATACTTAGCCCAGATGTAAACATACTTTTTTTATTTAATATCCTCCGAACTTGTCCTCCACTTAATTTTATTCCGGTGGATTCCTCTAAGTATGTTGCGAATCTCTGCGCTGTCCATCGTCCAAAATCATATCCTAATTCTTGAGGGTCTTTTTCTATAGTTTCTAATAATATCTCTATATATTAAACTGTAGTTTTTTTGTGATTTTCCTTCATCTTTTCATCTATTAAACTTTCTAGATTGTCTGGGTCTCCCTTGAAACACCAATAAGATACTTTGTTGACGCGACAACCCAAAAAGTCAGCGATTTTAGATTGTGTTTTGCCGTCATTTAGCAATAATAAAATTAGAATTTTTTCTCTAATATTTGCCTTTTCTTCCTCTTTTAAGGCTTTTTGTAGTTTTTCTATTTGTTGGGAATTGAGATGGTTTTTAGCTGGCATTTTTGTATGGATTGACTAAACTCATTTTTTATTATACCTATTTAAAGGCACAACAGCTTAGTCACACGGCGAAATATTACACTCATCCGAATCGCCTGTTCGCTACTATTATTCGTGGGTGGAATTGTCGCATCTTCCAAAAATAGAAATATAGTCATTTCAAATAAGTATGAGACACTCTTTCTGCACAATAAGCACGAATAATTTCATCAACAGATGTCCCAGTAGACGCATACATTTTAGCTCTCTTTAATGCACTAAAATCATGCTCAATATCATTTAAGTCAGGAGAGTATTTTGGTAAAAATATTATCTGATGACCCGCATCCTCAACCAATATTCTAATGACCGTCTTACGATGAATGGGTGCATTATCCATAATTAATATAGATGGACTTGTTAACTCTGGTAACAAATATAAAGATAACCATCCTTCAAATCCTTCTGCATTCAAACTACCCATAAAGAGCATTGGTGCAATTAAGTCCTTCTTTCCTTTTCTTCTTGCTGCTACTAAATTTTCTCTTTTCCCCCGTTTATTAAACTCAACGAGACTGTCACCAGCCCCGTTGGTCTTCAAAACCGTGCGTGAAAATTTCTTTTCACACGGCTCCTCAATGTTTTGGTGCTTGTCACGCATACCTCATTACCCATTTGTCCGCGACTTTTTCAAGTCTTTTGGTGGGCTTAGGCTCGGCACTATTGCAGCCGGATTTGTTGCCAAGACTGCCATCTGAGGCGGTCTTTGTGTCGTGGCAATGTCTGTGTAGAAGTTCCCAGTTATCGTGAGAATCCTTTCCACCTTGCGATTTCGGGATTTTATGGTCAATTTCCATCACATCGTTTTCACGGAAAAACAATCCACAGTGGGCGCACTTCCCTTTTTGCCTTTTCAAGAGTTTTGATACCCTAATTGGCATTTCTGGGTTGTTGCCCATTCTTGTACTCCAATAAACCAGGTTCCCGTCAAATGGGGATAGTTTGCCTTTAACTTTTACATGACGCACTATTTTAATGCAGGCATGGTCAAGTAACCGAAGGGGGTTTTTCCCAACTTCAGTGGTTGCAAATACCCAGTTATCATCGCCTATGGAGTGCCAATATTTTTTTGACACCCATCCCTTTGATTTCTTTGGGTGGCGGAATTTTGCCCAAGAGACAAGCTTTTGATACACTAGGTCATCTAACTGAGCGTAGATTTCCTTGCTTATGACAGTCGAATAGTAGTATCCGCTCAATAAGTAGGGGTAGCAGAGCAAAAAAAAGTAAGCAGAGTACACAAAGTGTCATAAAATAGGAAACATGACGCCAAATATTTTTTCACAAGACAAGTCATCCTCAGATTTACTGCAAACCATCGACCCAAAAGGGATTGCAGACGAATCAATGCGTCAGACAGTAGAGATATTACTGAATCTAATAGAGCAATTACAATTAAAAGTCAAAGACTTGAAGTCAGAAAATCAACGGTTGAAAGATGAAAACAACCGATTGAAGGGAGAACAAGGAAAACCAGACATCAAAGCTAACTCCAAAGGATTCAAAAGTCAGCACTCATCAGAAAAAGAACGAAAAACGCCAAAAAAGCACAAAAAAGGCAGTAAGAACGCCACGATTAAAATAGATCGAGAAGAAATACTAGAATACCCCAAAGACCAACTGCCAGCAGATGCAAAATTCAAAGGATACGAACAAGTAATCATTCAAGATATCAGCTTGGCAACCGACAACATATTATTTCGCAAACAGAAATATTACTCACCCTCAGTTGGGAAAACTTATGTAGCAGAATTACCAAGGGGCTACGAAGGAGAATTTGGACCAGGAATAAAAGCCTTAATTATCAGTTTGTACTATGGGGGCAATATGACGATGCGGCAAACTACTAGAATTTTTAGCAGATTTAGGTATTTCCATTTCAGCAGGCTATTTATCCAACCTGTTAATCAAAAACCACTCCGGTTTTGAAACCGAGAAAAAATAAGTTTATGATTCAGGACTAGCGAGTAGTCCTTGGCAACACTTCGACCAAACAGGTGCGCGTGTAGGTGGAGTCAACCATACCACAAATATCATCTGCAACCCTTTATATACAGTATACTTTACAACAGCTAATAAAGATAGACTGACGGTACTCAAAGGATTACAGCCCGGACGAGAACTAGAATTTATGCTGAATCCACTCACATTCTCACTAATTCAGGACTTCAAAATCCCGATTAAATGGCAGAATGTTCTCAAGCTATTACCTCAAGAAACCCTGTTGAGTGAGTCACAGTTTAATCACCTACTCAATAAGTATGTACCCAAACTGGGTGTTCAACAACTGACCCGGATTAGGGAAGCAGCAGCAATTGCTTTCTATCATCAGCAAACTGATTACCCAGTCGTACAAACTCTTTGTTGTGATGATGCTCCCCAATTCAAGTTAATCACTACTGAGCGAGCGTTATGTTGGGTACACGAGGGAAGACATTACAAAAAATTAAGCCCAGTATTCGCTTGCCATCAAGTAATTTTAGGGAAATTTATCGAAGATTTTTGGGATTATTATCGGGAATTATTAGCTTATAAAGATGCTCCCAGTCCCGAAGCTGCAATGCTTTTAAGGTCTAAATTTCGGCGGCTTTTTGAAACTCCAAGCGGCTATGAATTGTTGGATGAACGCAAACAATTAACTGCGACAAAAGTATCGGATTTGCTCAGAGTTTTAGAGCATCCTGAATTACCTCTGCACAATAATCCGGCTGAGTTAGCTGCCAGAACTATGGTGCAGCGACGTAATATTAGCTATGCAACTCAAACGATTGAGGGTACTCAGGCTTGGGATACTTTTATGTCTCTTGTTGCTACTACTCGTCAGTTGGGAATCAGTTTTTTCGAGTATGTGCGTGACCGAATTTCTCAACTTGGAATTATTCCCTCTCTCTCCACTATTATTCGCGAAAAATCTTCTCTTCATCCCTTGGGTTTGTCTTGGCAATTAGAATAACTGCTACCCCTACTTATTGAGCCGATACGAATAGTAGTTAGCCCAACCCCTAATGATAGGGTTTAGTCGCTTAATTAGCGCCGCTTGCGGTGCTGACTTATGGGAGTCAATTACATCCGACAGACGGTCATAATGTGCCTTCACTTTTTCCTGACTTGGGGTAATGATGGTCTTAAAACCGAGTAATTCCCCTTTCGTATTTTTACCTGTATGGTGTTTCCCTTTGGGGAACTGACGTATATTAAATCCAAGGAAGTTGAATCCTGGCTTTTCCTCAACAAAAGTTGAAAGAGTGTGCGTCAGCCGAGTTTTACTGGGTTTTAATTCCAAGCCTATGCCCATTAACCATTCCGAGATTATTTCCCGGCATCTTTGAACAACGGTTATGTCTTCATGGAGAATCACGAAGTCATCGGCGTACCTGATTAAAGTAGCTCCTGGCTGATAGCCAGCGTATTGACCTTTCCTGGGGGGGTAACAACCAGCCTGAAACCCAGAGGTGGTGAGGATTGAGCCAATGTGTGCTAAAAAAAGATAGGCAGCATAATTGTTACACGCTTGCCTATCCAAAAAATAATGATACCAACATTTT
>NZ_CAWPRX010000189.1:0-48756 GCF_963890365.1 Tychonema sp. LEGE 07196
AATATCTCCGTACTTGACATTTTGGGAGATACTAATGAGAATTCTTTGAGATGCACGCTAACTTGCTCTCCTTTTTTGGATACAATACCTAATTTACCACGGTTTGAGCCTTAACTGAACCGTATTGTATGACAGTTAACTGTTGACAGTTAAAATTATTCCGGTGTTACCGGAATTGATCTGACACACTAGGGCGGGTGAAACCAAGTTTTTCAGCGTTGTTAAAGATTAAGAGCTCATATTTGTTTCAACTCTCAACTGTTGAAGGTTTCTGTTCGTTAGCAGCCTGGATATCCTGCCACCAAACATAGACATAAGGCCATATCAATGTCTCATCATCTAGCTTCACTGTCACCTCATAACGGTTAATTTGCGTAAGTTCCCCAGTTCTGCCATTCAAATACAATTGTTTGGGATTGTCGGTGATAATTTCTACTTTTTGATTCAACAGCGGCTGCATCTGGGTAGAAGAACCATGAAACGGATTTTTGCCTTTGAGCACATAGCCGCCAATCACAGATAAGTACATTGAAGCCATAAAAAATACCGTCAATAAACCCACCATTAACAGAGTTTTTTGTTGCGACAAATTGGTATAAAAGCTGGCAACTCCTAGTATCATAGTTCCGAAAAACAAACAACTTGGCAGTACCAGCCCATCTCCCAGAAACACGATACCAAAAAATATCAGTACGAGCTGACAAGCAAATAATGCAGCCACCCAACTCCACCCAGCTAGCAACGATGAAGACAGCAGCCAATTCATTGCTACAATCAGGACGATCGCCATTGCCACAATCCAAACCGGTGGCGTATCATACTGTGTGAAGGGAAGAAGCACAAAAAACACTAAAGCATAGGCACAACTCGCAACAATATAGGCAAATTGACCAATTATTTCGTTCCTGTTCAACATTGTTAAAAGAGTGGCACTGTCGATTACTTAGGGTCGATAGACTTAACAAATTGTTGCACGGGCTGCGGTAGAGCGGGCACAAAAGTTTTTCTAAAACCCTTAACATCAAATACTCGCCACAAAATACCCACCGCCACCGTCAAGAAAAATAACGCTCCCAAAAAATTGAACGCACCAGACAAAAAACTGCTATTTCTTTTTTTCGGTGGCGTAATATTTTTCATCCGATATACAGCCGGCTCGTAATCTCTAGACTCCTCGCGAATGCGCGGCGGCTTTTTGGCGCGCGGAGTCGCACTGCGATTTCCAGTGAAACCCGTGTGATTAGTTTTAGTAGAAGTGATCGGCGAATTCAACTCAGAAGTGCCGCGCATCCCCGTGAACTTGCTAGCAGAAGTCCCGGTTTTACCGACAGCAGCATCCTGAATTCTGCTGTTAGAGCGCTGAGTCGATTGGCGATCGGCGAGGGTACGCATCAAACTTTGCAATTGCTGAGTCACCGCCGGCGGGCGTTCCCCTTTCCTCGCCCAATTTAACAGCATCGCCCCAGTAATCCCGCAGAGATTCCCAGCCCCGACAGAAGCCAGCCGCTTCAGTAGAGGCTGGCTGTTTGACACAAAAATCAACAAAGCCTCCGGGTGTTCCTGAGCCAAACCGTAAACGCACTGAGCCGTCGCCACCACGAGCATTGCTTGCTTGCTTTGATTTTTGATCGAAGGTTCAAGACCTCGGTGCGTCTCTTGAGCGTCAGTTGCAATCCAGCCGCTTTCGGCAAAAAAGCGCATAAATTCCTTAGCGATTTGTTCGATAGCCGGTTCCACCGCTTCGCCGGTAAGACGATCTATTTCGTCGTACACTACTTCCGGGATATAGCAAGTTCCCACCTTGGCATATTCTTGCCACACTTGGGTTCTGCCAGCCATCAAAACATCTGCATCAAAAGTTACCAATATAGGAGGAAGTTGATTAGCCATGACTTTATCCTAGATGTTCAGATAAGTTATTTAAACTCGATCGAGTTTAAACAAATTTTGGGTTGTTCAAAAATCTACTTTCGGTAAAAAATAAATTGCTAGGGGCCGCGCCCTTAATTGGAAATTAGTAGTTAGGAATACCGTCGCCTTCAGTTCCCCAGTTCGATCGCCCAATTCCTAGATTTGACTAATTTACTGCAACGCCAGAGTCTGCTACCAAAGAGCGGCGGCTGCTGTTAGTTCCCGATTCCCAAACGGCCGGCCAAAGCCGGAGTCAAGGGTAAAAGCGCAGCAATCATCAAAAACAAAGCTAGCAAACCCAAAGCCGCGCGAGCGTCATCAGGCTCAGTCAGTTCGTTGAGGCTCGGCCGCTCCAGATTCCGCTGTAAAATCAGAATCACTATCGCCCAATATAGAGCCAAGGGATTAACTAAAGAAGCGATCGCCAGCACTACAAACGTCGCCAAAGTCGCGCGACTGGCAATTTTGCGGCCGTAGATTGCTTGTATAATTCTACCCCCATCCAACTGTCCTGCAGGCATCAGATTAAGCGCCACGATTACCAAGCCCAACCAACCGATAACTACCAGCGGGTGAACGTCAACAATCGGCTGCAGCAAAGCCGAACCCAACACCACTTTTGCCAAAGCCCCCACCAAAACCGAGCCCTTGAAATATTCTGCAGGAATTTGAAACAAACTGCCGGGGTGAGAAAGCAGCAAACCTGTAATCAGCATTAGGAGAGAAACTATTCCGCCAGCCGCCGATCCGGCAAAAGCGATATCAAACAAAACTTTACGGTTGGGAAGCAGCGACTCAAAACGTTCGATCGCCCCAAAAGAACCAATCTGCAAAGTTGGTATAAAAAACGGCCAACTCAAGCCAACATTGTATTGATTTGCTACCACTCGGCGAGCAATTTCTCCCGAGCCTAAAACCGCCCAAATTCCCGCCGCCACTGGCAGAACTTCTAGATATCGATGCGGCGAACCAAAGAAATCGAAACCTAGCAGCAAACCGCCAGTTTCCAAGCTGGTAGCAATTGTTGCCAGCACCAGTACGACTGCTAGGATTTTTTGAGATAGGGTAGTTGGCTGCGGGTCATTTGTGCTTGGCAAGATAATAACTACCGGCTTTTCGTCCTGATTGTCTACTAAAAATAGGCGGTAGCGATCGTTTAATCTTGCTTGCAAACTTGCGGTCAAACGCGAGTGTACTTGTTCGGGGTCTCCCCGGAGATTGCCTTTCAAGATTACTCCATCTTGATAGGGAATTGTTTCTGTGGCAAAAAAAGTATCAATGCCAAAAATGCCTTGAATTGCCTTGAGGTCTTCAACAGGAACGGGAATTATTTCTACTTCATTGGTTCCTGGTGGCGAGGTGGCGGTTTTAATCGTTTCTTTGGCTGATGTCGGCTGCGAGTCGGGGGGCGAGAAACCATCGGTTTGGGGTTTTTCTTGGGCAGTATCGCGCGACTTTAGCACTGCATCCAAGGCAGCCTGACGCAATTGCCGGCCCAGATAAATGTATAATCCTGTGGATGCCACCAGTAGCAACAATACTGCCACTAGATTGAGGTAAATCCCGGCGGCGAACAAACCAAAGAACAGCAGCCAAGGAGTCATCAGCGCCACTGACTGCAACCAAGCCAAAATTCCTAGTTTTCCTTGATCTCTGGCGCGATAAAATCCCCAACCCAGAATTCCCACAGAAAGCAATAAGAGTGCAATTGTTGCCGTATTGTCCGATGCAATTAGTGGCATTCCGGTTGCTTGGGCTAATAGGGGCTTTAATCGATCGATCGCGGTGTCGTAGGGCAATAGCATTAAATCTTGGGGAATATACAATATATTTGCTGGGATCATTATCCAAACCTGTCGGAAACTAGCCTGAACTAAGGATAACTCTTGAGGGCTACTCGGCCCACAACAGCGGTCGCTGTTTTAACTTTGCCAGCGACAGGCTATTGACACGATGGTCTTTTTATGATAATACACCGACGGCGACCAACAGATGCGGAGATGAGTAGTGTCGATCGAGAAGCGGGAAAATCGGTAGCAGTTGGGCCGGCGGGACTTTTTTACAGATTTGACTTAGTGCGGGATGACCGAATTCGGAACAAATGCAGGACAAACAAGGTTTGAACCAGTCTCGCCATTCAAATCAAAAACGGCTCAAAGCGTTGATGTTATTGGGTTTTATTAACGGGTACGGCAGGACTTGAACCTGCGGCTCGCTGCTTAGAAGGCAGCTACTCTATCCAACTGAGTTACGCACCCAACTCAAAAATTGCTAACAACATTATTGTATCGGTGCAGTGTGCGATCGAGCAAGTAAATATCTGATAATTTATCCAGAAATCTGTTTGAACTACGAAAATAGGGCATCAAGGGCGATCGCCCTTGATGTCAAAAACCGAGACGATAGGAGCGATCGTATTACCAAAAAACCATATCTAGTCTCTGGATTTGAGTCACAAGTCGATCCTCAGTGACTAACTTGTCGCTCATGAGCGATGTTTGGTAACATTCGGCTCAACTTGATATTTGATCAAAATGTGGTAGAACTAGGAGTGAAAGACTCAGGTGCAAATCCCTGATGGTACGGAGCCAATATATAAGGTTCCTCTACGACATCAAAGCAAAATAGTCGATCGCCCGATCGGTACGATCGCGAAAATCAAGCGTTGCCAGTACAGCATTCCCTGGTGCGCGGGGAATTTTTTCCTTAGTGCATTAGTTGAAACGCCAGGGTTGAGAAACAATCTCAACTGAGAAATTTGTTAGCATTAGTTAGCAAAAAAGGATCGCAACGCTTGAGGAGGGCAATCCTGCTAATGTAAGTGGACTCATTAAATCAAGAATCCCCAAACCTAAAGGCTAGGGGAACGTCACAAGCACAGCACCTCGGCCATGACAGGAGTCAAATCGCAGTGTCATGTTTATTCTGAAACGGCAGGACGTTGAAATAACCAATTATCAACATCCAAAACGGGATCAACAAATTCCCATTCTCAATTATCAGGGGCAGACTTTTCGCCTGATCAGCGCCTTCAACGGCAAACAAGCAGAAGACGCCAGAGCCTTGTGGCGGGACTTAACCGACAATCGAGGCAAAGCCTGCGTTCTGCTAGAAGAGCCGGATAGGTATAGCGTCTGGGGAAAAGTCCGTTTAGATCAGCTTGCGGGTGAAGAACAAGCAGGTACAGAATCTGCATCATCACCGCTGTTCGCGCAGGGTTGCCTGCTGCTGCTCCAAGCTGTTTACTTCGATGTAGAAGACCTCTTAGGCGCAAGGCAAGCCGCATCGTTTCAGAAAGATATCGCCAAGATATTTCAGCAGGGCAACTTCCCCCAGGCAGACTCGGCTGATGCGATCAAAAATTGGCTGACCGTTAGTCCCTTGCAAAATCATAAGGTGCCCCCTTGGCAAGAGCAACATCTCAAAACCTTATTGCAAGAACTCCACCGTTTGGGCAAATCATATTTTGGCGATACGGGCTTCGCTGAGGGAGTGAACGATGTACTGCAAGATATGCCAGCACCGGATCGCACTCAATTTTTAGATTGGCTGAAACAATCAGCCCTCAACAAGTTATGGATTGCAGCATAAACAATCTTTGACAATTGCTCAGACAATTGGCAGCAGATAATTAAGCTGAGATAATTGCACTGTAGGGGCTACGGGATATACAGGTGGGAATGCCAACTTGTACGAACAACCAAATTGTTGAGTCGGTTTTGGTGCCACCTACAGTCTAGCAATTTAACTAAATTTCGATCGCAGTCCCCACCCACAATCATCGCTCTGATTGGGGTAGTGCGAAACAAAAAAAACAGAGACAGCAACATTTGAGGGTATGATTTCAGAGATGGATTTGGTACTGTAAAAGCCTTAATGGTGAAGACACAGACCTTACTTCTATCATTTATTATTATTTCCGGACAAAAGATCGACTAACAACTAATTCCTCGAATTAGTAAATAGATATTATTCTTGCTTAGTCTTTCTCTTAGTGTACGAGGGCAAAAGTCCCGACGGCACGCTGAGGACGCCAGTTTTTCCGGGAGCGTCAGACAAAGGTTATTTGGCGAAAGAATCCTCATCTACAATCACAAATTGAGATGGGGTGGGTTCAACCGCTAGTTAGGTTTCGTGAAATCCCTATGAGTAGCACTTCAGAAAAGTCATCTACATCTGCATCTTTACTGTCAGCTCAGACCCTAGTAATTGTGGGCATTGTCTGGGCTGTAATGGCACTGCTGTTCTTTTTGCTGTTCAGCGTTCCCCTCTCACCAGAAGAGGGCTTACCTCTTTGGTACTCGATCGGCACCTATGTTTTTGAATGCGGAGCATACCTAGGAGCAGCTTTAGTTTGTTTTAGAAACTGGCAAAGCCCGCACATGGTCAGCGGGCGCAACGTTTGGCTGGGCATTGGTCTAGGGATGCTCTTCTATTTTATAGGCGGCGTGCTGTTCGGGATTTGGGAACTCTATTTCGAGTTAAACCCGGACGTTTCCCCAGCCGATGCCTTTTATTTGGGCAGTTACGTGCTACTGATTGGGGGCATGGTTGCCGCCGTGACTTCAAAGCGGCTAAATTTAGAAATTTGGCAGTGGGGTTTGTTAGCAGGAATTGCAGCCTTCGGAATTGCCGTAGCTATCTGGGTTGCGGCACCAGACTCTTGGAGAGCGCAGCTAGGAATGGCTCCGCCACCGAGTCTAGAAATATTGACAGAAACCGATCCAGCAACCCAACCAACAGCCTCCGCCCCTGCTTTGGATTCGTCCAAGTCAAAGACAAAAGGAGCGGCTGCGGCGGCTGCTGTAGAGGCACCGGAAGAAGCAGTAGAACCAACTAAAGCTCCAGCATGGGTTGTAGCACTTGACAAAATACTGTCGCCTTACGCCTATGCAATCAATTTGTTTTACATCGTCGGAGACGTTTTCCTGCTGATTATCGCTACTGCACTGCTGCTGGCGTTTTGGGGAGGACGTTTTTCGCAATCTTGGCGAATGATTGCGGCTGCAACTTTTTCGCTTTACGTCGCAGATATGTACTTTAAATGGCGCGACACTCAAGCTGAGGGTACTTATCAAAGCGGTAGTTTGCTGGAAGTATTTTTTGTTTTCAGCGCCATCCTGTTCGGAATAGGAGCTATCTTGGAACATGACATCTCAACCCGTTCTCGCCAGAGCAGGCGGAGTCGCCGCGCTGCGTAGCGATTGGAGACTGGGATGTCCGAAACAAGAGATGGGGAGGCGAAAGCTTTTTTACGCTGGCCGGCCTCTCTCAACTTCAAATCACAAATGAAAAATCACAGTTCGCCGATCGCACTTCCTGCGTTTTTTCACATTTTTTTGCTGGAAAACTTGGCATGACGCCTACAAAACTCTCCGATTCAGACAAACGGGAACTCCTGCGGCTGTACCGACAGTCGGACGAGAATACTATCACTCTAGCAAAGCGCTACGGAGTAAGTAGTTCGACAGTCAGGCGCATCATTCAGGGCGCTTTGTCGGAGTCGGAATACGAATTTCTAGTCCAGCAAAAACAAAAGCGTTCCTCCACCAGCAGCACAGTTTCTGAGCCGAAAGATGAGACTGCATCCCCGGCTGCTGAGGGCGAAACCGATCCTGCAGGTGTCCCCCTGTCGGAGTCAGTCCCTGTCCCGAAATCAGCCTCAAATTCGAGGCCGACCCCGACAAAGCGTTCTTTATCAAATGCCCAGTCGGATTTGGTTTCGGCTTTGCCAGATACTACTTTATCAACCGATGTCGATCGCAGCGACAGCGCTGCTGTGACTGGGGAACAGCAGCCTGTGCTGTTAGAAGCAGAAAAGGTGGCGGGTGAAGATTTTAGCGATTTCGAGGAAGATGAGGACGACGAGGATGAGGACGATTTAGATGATGACGACGGGGACGATTTAGACGACTTCGACGAAGATTTAGAGGATGAAGATTCCCTGTTTGAAGCCAGCCTGCTGGGTTCGATGTCGGGGGATTCGATCGAGTTTCGGGCTACTGGAGTGATTCAAGTTTTGCCTTTAAGCGAAGCATCTGTACCCCAAATTTGCTATTTAGTAGTCGATCGGGCGTCCGAGTTAATCACTAGACCTCTGAAAGCTTTTGGCGAACTCGGTCAAATTCCGGCGATCGAAATTCGCGAAAAAACCCTGCCAGTATTTGACAATCACCGAGTAGCGCGCCGATTTGCCACTCGCAATCAAAGAGTTTTCAAGATTCCTGACGGTAGACTGCTGCAAAAAGCTGCGCCTTACCTGCTAGCTAAGGGAATTACTCGGCTGTTGATTGACGGTCAGGTGTATTCAATCTAAGCATTCAACAAATTAACTTAATATTCTGCCGTGTCGGAGTCCTGTGAATTTGCCTGAAAGTTGGAACGCGAACCGGGCGAATCTGAAAGGTTCCACAGCGGTTGCAGCAGCGCACCGCCGATCAGTCCTGCACTAATACTCGTCGCCAATACTAATCCTACGGGCATTTGTATGGATTTAAAAAAGATAAAGTTTAAGGATACTGGGGCGGCGTTCTGTACTGAGATTATGCCGATCGCGCTGGCTAAAATTGCCACTAAAAAACTAATGGCTAGCAGAGGAATTGTTTTCATAAAAGGCTTGACAAGCTAATAATTTAACTGATATACTTTTTGTATAATAGAAATCTGTGTAAAAATATTATTTTTGCAACCATCCCATTATTAAATAATATACAACTAAATTTGATAAAAAGTCAAGTAGATACTAAAAAAAATTAGGTTTTTTTAAGTTTTTTGAAAAATAAAAACAAACTTTGACAAGTCGGACTGTATTGCAATTATAGAACCCATTTGATATTTATAGCGGTTCTCACGCATTGTGAGGTATGCCCGGTTTGGCCTATGCCCGGTTTGGCCACGGAGGCCACGGAGGCCTATCCCGGATAGTACCTCATACCAGAGCACAGAAAGGCTATATTCTGCGTAAATCTCAGAAACCGGGTTTCTGTCTATATTTCTCGTCACCCAACCAAAAACTCCAAGAAACCCGGTTTCTCGCCCGCGTAAATCCACCCAACCTAAAAACTCAAAGATGTCAAATGGGTTCTATATAACTTGCAAAGCAGTATCGATGATTAATTTTAGTTGTTTTAATAGGGTGCGTCAGTTGTAAAATTTTGGCTAAACACAGATCGGATGATTGCTGACGCACCCTACGGACTCAAGTTGTAGATAAGGTGCGCGCTGCGCGCACCATACAATCTCAAGACCTAGGGAAAAAACCCCGCATTGGAAGAGGTGGAAAATTAAGCAGGTTCTAACTGGGAAATTACCTGTTCCATGTATTGGGCAACTTTGGCTTCTTTTTCCACAGAATTGGTTTCCATGTAAACGCGCATCAAAGGTTCGGTTCCCGAAGGCCGCAGCAGTACCCAACCGCCGTCTTCTAGATAAAGTTTAATGCCGTCTTTGCGGCCGATTTCCTTAACGCCAATACCCGCTATTTCCGTGGGGGGATTTTTGGTAAAAGAATCCAAAACGGCTGCTTTGTGGGCTTCGTCTAGGTGCAAGTCCAAGCGTTTGTTGTACAGGGGGCCGTCGGCTTCTTTGATGGCTTCTTCGACTAGCTGAGAAAGCGGTTTGCCTTCGTAGGCGATCGCCTCAGCAACTAGCATATCAGCCAAAATCCCGTCTTTTTCGGGGATGTGACCCAAAACGCTCAAACCGCCAGACTCTTCGCCTCCGATTAGTACCGCAGTTTCCCGCATTTTTTCGCCGATGTATTTAAAACCGACTGCGGTTTCGTAGATTTTCAAACCGTATTTGGCGGCCATATTGTCGAGCAAGTGGGTAGTTGCTACGGTACGGACGATCGCCCCAGTCAAGCCTTTATTCTTAACCAAGTGGCGGCCCAACAGCAACAGCACAGTGTTGGGAGTCAAGACATTTCCTAACTCATCAACAATACCAAAGCGATCGGCATCGCCATCGGTGGCCAAACCTAAATCAGCCGAATCCTTTTTAACAGATTCCACCAACTCGACTAACTGTTCGCCCTTGGGTTCGGGCATTCCGCCACCAAACAGCACGTCGCGGTAGGTGTGAAAACTTTCGACATCACAGCCGCAGTGTTCCAAAACTTCGTCGAGATAACCGCGAGAAGTCGAATAGAGAGCGTCGTACTTGACCTTTAACTTAGCAGAGCGAATCCGCTCCACATCGATCGAGGCATAAAGAAACTTCAGATATTCGGGTTTCGGATCGAAAGTGGAGATTTTATCGTTGTGGCTACCGATTGCTGGCGCATCAGAAGCACCAGCAATATTTGCCACAATTGTATCGGTAATTTCTGGGGTAGCCGGGCCGGCGTAGTCGGGGATGTATTTGATGCCGCAGTAAGGTGCGGGATTGTGCGATGCGGTGAACATCAAAGCGCCTGCGGAGTTTAGATGCTTGGCGCTGTAGGCGATGACTGGTGTCGGACAATCTCGATCGACCACAAGCACAGTCCATCCCAAATCTGCCAATATTTCCGCCGACGTGCGAGCGAACTCGTCTGCCAAAAAGCGGGTATCGTAGGAGACTAGAACTGGGCGGTCTTTGGTGTAAGCGGTTTCGAGGTAACTGGCGATCGCCCTAGTCACTTTTCGCACGTTGGCAAAAGTAAAGTCACGGGCAATCAATCCTCGCCACCCATCGGTTCCGAACTTAATTTCTGTTGAATTGCTGGCGCTCATTTTATCACTTCCTCTCGTCCTACTAATCCTACCCGAAGGCATAGCTTTAAAGACGTAGTGGCCGCGGTCTTTTTGAGGTGTGCCGAAGCGATCGCCAGCAAGAATCCCCGCGCCAAGCCCAATTAACCCGATCCTATCCTTGTGTGGGCCAGATCCGACTTTTGGCAGATGACTCGAAGCAGCTAGAGTTGGTACAATCTGATATTGGGCGGGCTAGTTTATCTAAATTCTGGTTTTGAAAGCTGGTTGGGCGATCGAACAGACAGAGAAAAATTGCGGGCGATTCATCAAAAAACCCGGAATCAATTAGTCCGAGGGCGATCGCGAACTGTCACATAAATTTTACTATCATCATAAATTTAATTATTTATTTATAAAAGCCTCTCCTGGAATGTGTTACTGTTTTCTCACAATCGCAAGGCTAAAAATAAAGTTCTTGCTTCACCGAAGGAAATAAATCAATCAAAGTTATTGTTAGATTGTAATGTAGGGTAGATTCTTCGAGAAAGCAGGGATCGACAAAAATAAGCAAAAACAAAGAATAAAAATTTAAATCAGCAGTTTTTTTGAGATCAACTAAACTTTAATTGTCAGCTTTTAAGACAAGTTGAATTTATTTTCAGCCTTTTTTACAACAAAAAATGGGTTAAAGCATCCCCCTTTTCAGCAAACAGTTCACAGCAAACAGTTGACAGTTCTAGAAAAAAATTAAGGTATATAGCGGTTATCAAAAAAGTGAGGTATGCTTTTAGGCCCGATGCCCGATGCTTTTAGGCCCGATGCCGCATAGTACCTCCTATGAGAGCTTCAAAGGCTATAGCAGTTATATCTTTCATAGGAGGTATCCCTCAGTTGAACAATTTCTCAATCCCCTAATCCCCTAATCTCCTAATCTAAAATAGACTGATGAGGTATCCCTCAATTGATTAATTTCTCAATCCCAAAATCCCCCAATCTAAACCCTAAGATCTAAAATTCTTACTGAGCGACTTGCACACCCGCGTCTTTGGAACCCGCGAAGTCGAAGCAAGTCTAAGTAAGCTGAAGTATCTAAAATAGATTGATTCCTCACCACGCTTGAAAAAGGCTATGAAGATCGCCGTCTACCTGTGATCCAGCGCACAATCAATAGCGCTATTAACGTGCAATCTATAAAAGATGCAGGCAATCAAGCTAAATAGCTTACTGTTTTAAGCACAATGGCGGATGACTTTTAGCCTCAAAATGGAGAAGATTGTAGTTAACAACTGTAAAAATCAGGAAATCGATCGGGTGCGAATTTATCAAAAAACGAGGTTTATCATGACAAGTATTTCACCAGTATATTTGAAGTCTTTACCAGCAACCGACGAGATTCAACAGAGCGACAGTTTTGTAACACGGGGTATAAATGAATCTGACATTAAAAAAAATTCCGAGGCGGGGGGTGTTAACGTTTCTTCCTTAGCAGTTAGCTGGGCAAAAAAATATTACAATACAGTCGAAGCACGAGAAAACCAAGCATCGCGGCAAATTCCCCACAGCCCGCAGTCAAATAATTTTGATGAAAATCGAGCCCAAATTGTTGACAAATTGATAGATACCCTGAAAGTAGCTAGCGAGATAGCTTGGAATAAAGTAGAAGCTGTTTTAGGGGGACAAATAGAGCAGCAGGCGATCGATGCGAGCTTAATCGATCGTGAAGAAATTGTGGCCGACACTCGCGCTTTATATCGCAAAGCAATAGAGGCTTACGGCGATAGAGAACCAGCTTCTCGTTTGTCAGTGCTGGTGGGAAAAGATATTGTCAAAGTGAGGCGGAAATACTCACAGAGAGATTCCTTAGTGCTGGGATTTGTGACGTTGGAGTTTCAATATACTAGCAAAATCTTGTTAGGATGTCTTTCGGAGTCAGAGCGATCGGAATTTACACCCTACTTAAAAGTTGTAGATGACTACCTGCACAGTCCCTACGGAGAGATTAACGAGGCTGCAGCGAATCAGCCACCGAATTCAAAAGCTATCTTAGCGGTTCAGCATTTGTTGCAGCACGCGACTCAGATTGCTAGTGCAGTGTACGATCGAGCTAGTTCCCAGCATCAAGGATACCGCAGCAGCAGCGGTTATTTGAGCGATCGCGATGTAAAAATTTCTAGTATGCGGGATGTCGAAATTTTTCAAAGCTATTTGTGTTGGTGCGTTTTGGAAGAAAGCATTAGCCCGGTACAGCAAGAATTGTTTCCAATGTGCGTGATGCTTTACCCAAAACTTCATGTAAGTTGGGAGTTAGTGCAGGATATGCTGCTGATTTTGTTTTGGGAAATATCCGATCGGCTTCCTGCTGAAGATTTAATCGTATTTTTACCTTATTTGCGGACTGTGACAGAGATGTTTTCCAGCGATGTCTTTGATAATTAGTCCGTTATTAGTTGGCAGTTGTTAGTGGCAGTTGGTTGTTGGTTGTTGGCAGTTATTGTCAAAATTTAGCAACAGCTTATTTGAAAGAGAAAGCTGCGACGGCCAAACATCCCCAACCGACAAGAAAAGCAACTCCGCCCAGCGGCGTAATAGCACCCAGCCATTTGATGTCAGTCAAACTCAGGGCGTACAAACTTCCTGAAAAAACGATCGTGCCGGCAATAAAAGCCCATCCAGCCACTGCAAAAAAGGTTTGAGACTCTGGGGCGCGGCTTAATAGTAAAGCTACGAGCAATAGAGCTAGGGCGTGGTACATTTGATATCGGGCTGCAGTTTCAAAAATTGCTAAAGCTCGATCGCCCAATTGACTTTTCAAAGCGTGGGAGGCAAAGGCACCGGCTCCAACGGATAAACCTCCGAATAGGGAGGCGGCTGTGAGGAAGATTCGGGTTAAGATTAGTGATGACATAAAGAAGGAAGTTCGGCAACGGATTTTGTAACGGATGTAACGGATGTAAGTCCGATGGAAGAAGGAAGAAGGAAGAAGGAAGAAGGAAGTTCGGCAACGGATTATGTAACGGATGTAACGGATGTAACGGATGTAACGGATGTAAGTCCGTCGGAAGAGGGAAGATGGAAGATGGAAGAAGGAAATAACCTCTATTTAGGGTTGCACGGCGAACCTTACCCTTATTAGTAATTGCGAGGTTGAAGGTAGAGAGAATAAGGAAGAAGGTAGAGGAAAAAAGCTAATTTTTGATATCTAAGGTGCGGGGCGCGCACCCTACGTATATGAAAAATTCGCTTTTTAACGGATGCTTTTGCCCTATTTGCGAACTGCTTCCAGCAACCTAGAATAGTAAAAATTAGTGCTAGTCATGGCTGTTCTGTTAATAACAAATCCATTGCTTTCTAGAATTTTGATAATATCTGCTTCGCGGTGCTGGTAAGCTCGGGTAGTTTTGCTTGGCCCTGGGAAAAGTTCGCCAAATTTTTTGAGGGCGGTAAGTGCTAAGGTTTTGGGAGCAAAACTGAGAATAAGTCGCGATTGGGCGATCGAGCTTAGGTGAGCGATCATTTCCGCGGCTTTATTTTGAGGATAGTGGATCAGCACGTCCAGACAAATAACCGTGTGAAATTGGCCGGTTAAGGCTTCTAAATCTTGGGTTGCGAAGGATATGTTGTAGAGCTTGCCGGGAACTGCTGTCGATCGATCGTAGGCTTCTGCTACCATCTTTTCAGAGAGATCGCTAGCGCAAACAATTGCCCCAGCCTCAGCTAGGGGAATGCTCAGAGATCCGACACCGCAGCCCGCATCGCAGACAGCCAGCCCCCGCAAATTGCCGTCAGCTTGCAGCCATTCGATGACTGTATCTACGGTTTTCTGGTGCCCGGTGCGGATGTCAAGCTGCACTTTGTTGACTTTGCCGTCGCCGTAAATTCGCTGCCAGCGATCGAATCCCGTCGAGTTAAAATACTGTCTAACTATAGTCTTGTCGTCTACCAAATTCATCGATCTGCCTGCTGCTGAGTTATTGCCAACGGTTTGATATTATAGCAGAAGTCATTAGTAATTAGTCATCAGTCATCAGTCCTTAGTCCTTAGTCCTTAGTAATTAGTCATCAGTCATCAGTCATTAGCCATCAGGAAGAAGAAAGAGGTTCGAGGCAAGAGGTTCGAGGCAAGAGGTTCGAGGCAAGAAGCAATCAAACGCAAGCATTTCAGCTATTTAGAACGTCCTAATTGTCTGGCGCGATTGGTATTGTATAGCACTCAGGCTGGGACAACGCGCCAGCAAGTTAGAGCAATTAACTTTGAGATGGGATACTTCCAATTGTGGATAAAAATTTAAAATCTAAAATCTAAAATAGTCTGTGCCAAGTTAATTCTTTTGTCGCTGCATTCAAATTCCAGCGCAACAGTTGAGCAGCAGGTTGGCCGATAATTCCCGAAAGTCCGATCGCCTTTCTGGGAGATTCAGTTGCTAGGGCGATCGCACTTTCTGGCTCGCAAATCCCCCACTTCACCAAATTCTGCACTCCCGCCAACAGCGGCAGAGTTGTACCTGCCAAAGTAGCAGATTCCAGGGGCGTGTGGTAATCCAATCTTACCCAAGCCGTACCTTTTCTGACTTCAATTTGTCGGGAATCCCAAGGATAAACACCTTCCGGCAAACCCAAAGGAGCTAAAGCATCGCTGACCAAAAAAATGCCTTTTTCGTAGCCGCCTGCGCGCAGTAAAAAATCGATCATTGTGGGAGAAACGTGCTTTCCGTCAGCAATTAAACCGCATTTTGCGCCCGGATAAACGATCGCTGCGCCCAACAAACCCGGCTCTCGGTGATGCAAACTCGGCATCGCATTAAAAGCGTGAGTTACCATTGAAGCACCGCTGGCAAATGCTTGCTGCGCTTGCTCTGCCGTTGCTTGGGAGTGTCCGAGACTGACGGTAATTCCCAAACTTTGCAAGTAGGGAATGACTTCGCCCGTGCTGTCTAATTCAGGTGCTAAAGTAATTATTTTGACAACTTCAGCACAATCTCCTAAAACTTGTTTGACATTTTCTATAGTTAGCGGTAGTAAAAACTCAACTGGGTGAGCTCCTCGCTTCTGCGGGTTGAGAAAAGGGCCTTCGAGGTGAACGCCTATAATTTCCGATATTTTTGTATTATTTGTTGTTAGATCAGCGTTTTTTGCACTGCGGATATAATCAGCTACCGTCGAGAGCGATCGCCTAAACTTTTTCAGCGAAGTTGTTACCAAAGTAGGCAAAAAACCATCAACTCCCTGATGCCATAAAAATTGACAAATTTTAGGTAAAATTTCAATTTCTTTGTTTTCTAAATCGGGAAAAGCAAAACCGAGAGCTCCGTTAATTTGCAAGTCAACACCGCCCAGGGAAATCCAATCGCCTGCTGCATCAACAACTTGCAAATCTGGAGGACAAATCCGTTTAAATACTGCATCCATCGGACAAACTTCTTGAATTATGCCCGCTTCGTCAACAGCAATCATTTGCAACTCCTTGTTACCGGGAATGCGAGCATTGAGAATATTGATGGGGGAGGCAGTTGGGGTTGTGACTTCAGTCATCCGATTTTAGATTTTAGATTGTATATTTTAGATTTTAGTAGATTTTAGATTTTAGATATTTCGGCTTCGTACTGCAAGTGTGAGTTTTCAGATTTTAGATACTTGCATCCGATTTTAGATTTTAGATTGTATATTTTAGATCCTTCGGCTTCGTTTTACAAGTTTGAGATTTGTTCGCCTCGATCTGGGGGCTGGTGATGAGGATGCGAAGCTTTTTGCTTGCTGCATTCTTGGCTTGTGACTAAATTGCTCTCCTGCATCAGTTTGGCTACAAAATATCTAAATTTTAGTTAACGCCATAATTTTAAATTACCATTAATCTGAAATCTCATATCTGAACATTGCATGAATGAACCGATAGTTGGAATTATTATGGGCAGCGATTCGGATTTGCCTACCATGTCTGATGCGATCGCCATTTGCGAAGAATTCAACATACCTTGCTCTGTGGCGATCGTCTCGGCCCACCGCACTCCCCTACGCATGGTAGAGTACGCCCAAACCGCTCACCAACGGGGCTTGAAAGTCATTATCGCAGGTGCTGGGGGAGCGGCACATCTGCCGGGAATGGTAGCATCTTTAACTCCTTTGCCAGTGATTGGCGTGCCGGTACCGAGCCGCCACCTGCAAGGGGTAGATTCGCTGTACTCGATCGTGCAAATGCCAGCCGGGATACCGGTGGCAACAGTAGCGATCGGCAATGCTAAAAATGCCGGCTTGCTGGCAGTTCAAATATTAGCAGTTTCTCAGCCAGAATTGCTAGATCGAGTCCTCGCATACCGCAAAAACTTGTCCGAATCTGTAATGAATAAACAAAATCAGCTAGAAAATATAGGTTGTCAGAACTATCTCAATCTGAACAATAATCTATAAACTTCTGTAGTAGAATTGGAAAGTTTTCGGGTTCTTACCGATCGGAACAGTTATAAAAAGGGCGAAAATGATCAAAATGACTGTCGGGAAAAAAAAATCGAAACAATTCAGGCGGGAGTCTTTAGATTTACCAGCGAAATCTTTTACAAAAGTTAACAGGTTCCAGAAATTACAAAGAGCGATCGCCCGCCTGAACCCGAGTTGGCAAGCCTCCATACCATTAGCTGCAATTATCGTCTTCATGTGGGGATATGCCGCAGTAGCCCAAACGCCTGCCGCCCCAACCACCGAGGAACAATTGGCCAGCCTCAAAGTAGGCATGGATACCATGTGGGTAATGGTGACTGGAATGCTAGTGTTCTTTATGAACGCGGGTTTCGGTATGTTGGAAACCGGTTTTTGCCGTCAAAAAAATGCGGTTAACGTGCTGTCCAAAAACTTGATTGTTTTTGCACTGTCAACGATCGCATTTTGGGCGATCGGCTTTGCGTTAATGTTCAGCAACGGCAACGGTTTTATCGGTAGCAGCGGCGGATTTTTCCTGTGGAATGTGGCTGACAACAGCCCCGCCACAGGAGATGCTTATCAAGGCATCTTCACCGCCTTAAACTGGACGGGAGTGCCCCTCAACGCTAAATTCTTTTTCCAATTAGTTTTTGCGGGAACTGCTGCCACAATCGTTTCAGGGGCAGTTGCAGAGCGAATTAAATTCCTGGAATTTTTAATTTTCTGCTTGCTGTTAGTAGGCATTGCTTACCCGATTACCGGACACTGGATTTGGGGCGGCGGCTGGCTGGCAACAGCAGGATTTTGGGATTTTGCCGGTTCGACGGTGGTTCACTCGGTAGGCGGTTGGGCTGCTTTGATGGGAGCAGCATTTCTCGGGCCGCGGATGGGCAGGTATCGCGACGGCGATACTGTAGCAATGCCGGGACACAACATGAGTATCGCGACTCTAGGCTGTTTGATTCTGTGGTTGGGTTGGTTCGGGTTCAATCCCGGTTCGACAATGGCACTCGATCCAAACGCCATCTCCCACATCGCCATCACCACCAATACCGCCGGTGCCTTCGGGGGAGTTGCTGCCACGATTACAGCTTGGTTGTACCTGGGCAAACCCGACCTTTCGATGATTATCAACGGTATCCTCGCCGGCTTAGTAGGAGTAACAGCCAGTTGCGCTTGGGTCAACGTCCCAAACTCTGCCATTATTGGCACGATCGCCGGCATCCTGGTAGTTTTCTCCGTAACTTTCTTCGACAACTTGAAAGTAGACGATCCTGTAGGGGCAACTTCAGTTCACTTAGTCTGCGGTATTTGGGGAACTCTGGCAGTTGGTTTGTTTGCTGACGGGCCGGCAACAGGTCTTTATACCGCAGGCCCCACAGCCGGATTGCTGGTGGGCGGAGGTTTCGGTCAACTGTGGGCGCAGTTGGTGGGCGTTATCTCTGTAGGCGGGATGACCGTGTTGCTGAGCACGATTTTTTGGGTGGCACTAAGAGCTTTGCTGGGTATCCGCGTTTCTCCTGCTGAGGAGGCTGAAGGTTTGGATATCGGCGAACACGGGATGGAAGCTTACACTGGTTTTGTGAAGGAAACTAGCTTGGAAAACAGAAGTGAGAGCGTCTACGACAGGTATGCTGGAGGCTCTGGCGGGAGGACTACTAAACTTTAGAGCACCCCTTGACGAGGGTGCGCTCGATCGACTTTCTTCAGCTTTCTGGCCCTAGATCGGCAATTTTTAAGTTAATCTAGGGCTTGATTCCCCGAAAAACCCAATCTAAAATAGCCACCGCCTGCGGATGCAAGCCCGGATTCCTCTCGATCCTTTTAATCCGAGTCGATCGTTCTGGCGTTGCTTGGCCAACCCTTGCAATTACGTTCGCAAACCAAGTTGGTGCTTAAGAGCCAGTTAAAAAAAATGCTACATGGAGTAAATTATTCTATAATCTAAAATCTAAAATCTAAAATCTAAAATTGTCGAATTTGTGTGCCAGAAAGTTGGGCAGCCAGATTTTTCATCAGAAAACTGGGTTTAAAACCCCGTCCCTTCAGCAAGCTCATGGCAAGCCTTTGAGGACGGCTTTTAATACTGGAAAACTTTTTCAGGCTTGACAGTATTTTCCCTAAGTCTAGTAAACTATAGTTTAGATACAGGTAGAATAACCGCTAGCACCAATGGGCGAGAATCCAAAAGGACTGGCTAGAAAACAATAATATCTCGTGGGTAGCGAACACCACAAAAACATAGCTAGGGTAGCCACCGCGCACCCATATAAGAAAAGTCAAAAACTTAGTAGTTTAGATGTACAAGGGCATACGGAAACTTGGGAAGTGATTCCTTAACGCTTGGGGAGACAAGCCCTCTGGGGCTATTCACATTAGACTCGCAACTTCGTTCGATCGGACAGGTTTTTGGTTTAAATGTTGCCGAAAGGATGGATAGTTTAAAGGTGTGTCAGTGAACCAAGAATCCCCGCGCGTTCACGCGCCCGGAGTGTCAAGATCAAGTAGTATGAAAAAGCAAAGTTCTGCATCGCCCTCGCCCCCTCCCACATTACAGTGCTTGATTCTTACCAGAACTGAGGCGAAAATCGAGCGGTAAAATGTGATGCAGCAATTAGTGCTAATGATTCAGTGTGGTGTCTGCAAATAGCTTGAGTTTATGGAGAAGTTTGGAGGAGTTAGCAAAAGTAGAACTCATAAATCCCTCTTAGGGATGGAGGTTAGGCGATCGAAAAAAATGCCGGTTTGGGCTTTCTTATCTCTGGTGACAAACGCGCTACTAATAGCCGCGATCGCTCAAATGCTCGCCAGGGGGCACAACTTTACAGAAAGCTCTACGGAGAGTGCTGCGGTTGCAGGAGGCACTGAGGAACTAATTCGCTCTGTGACGGCGACAAACTCTGCAAAGACATTGCTAGACGTACCCGTTCCGGGACAGCGACACAAATGGACTTACCAGGAGTGGGTGATGCAGTTGGGCCGGGAAGCTGAGGCGGTGGCGGCGAATCGACCCCCAAAACTCAGTGTTTTGGCTGGGGATTCTTTGAGTATGTGGTTTCCAGCAAAGATGTTGCCGCCCGATCGCATTTGGCTCAATCAAGGGATTTCGGGGGAGACTTCCGTGGGTTTGCTCAAGCGCTTGCAGTTGTTAGATCGCACGGCACCCGATACGGTGTTTGTCATGATCGGGATTAACGATTTGCTGCGGGGCGCCACCGACGAAGGGATTTTGGACAATCAGCGGCAGATTATTCGCGATTTGCGGTGGGCTCACCCGAAAGCACAAGTGGTGGTGCAGTCGATTTTGCCGCACAGCGGGGAACAAGCAACTTGGGAAAATCGCGATCGGCTGCTGGCGATTCCTAACAGTCGGATTCGCTCCATCAATCGGCGGCTCAAGGAAATTGCTAGTTCTGAAAATGTTTTGTATCTCGATTTGCAGCCGCTGTTTGCGGATGCTGACGGCAATTTACCAATCGAACTGAGTACAGACGGCTTGCACCTTAACGATCGGGGTTATCTGGTTTGGCGATCGGGCCTGCAAATGTTTGCTCAGATGCAGTTAAAACATTAGTCAATAGTCAATAGTCAGTAGTTAATAGTCAGTAGTCAATAGTCATTTTAGCCTGAGCGAAGCCGAAGGCTAGTCATTAGTGCTGTCCCTCCGAGCGAACGTTATCAGTTAGGGCTAAAAAAGTCCACAAATCGAATCTAGGTGCCAAACAGCTTGAAAAATGGGAGATTCGGAGATGAATCCCCAAATTTACTCCACAATTTTCCACCGAAATGCAAGGATTTTGAGCCAACAAAGGTCATAACGAGAGCACTTTTTTGTGTTTAAAAGTCTTGAAACCTTTGGCAGTCATAACTTCTAGTTCTATTCAGCAAGCCCTAGGCATCACTCGTAGTCGTCACTCCTAGTCAGCAGTGAGAAAGATCGAGGATCAATTCATATTCTCCCGAACTCTTCCCCTCTTTATCCGATCGCGATTTGTCCTGAGCATCGTAGCCGAAGGAAGCCTTTATAGCTTTCTTCCCCTGTCCCGTTTCCGCTTCCACGGGTTATGTCAAATACCGGGAAATATATTTAAGAAATCCAATTTTTGAAATGTCTAGTATACGTTGATACAGAATAATAGTTTCTACAAATGGTGCAATCCAAAAGGCATAGGCTATTAGATTGATAGTTGACCAATTTAGATCGATCCAGTTGTGTGAAGTCGGGCGGTTGAGGACTAGGGAATTATCTATTGAAGATTGGTTCCGCTCAAACAGGGACTTAAAACCAAATAACTATTGCATCTAAAATCCTCGCATCTAAAATCGGCTCCGTCTTCCCTAAAAAATGCTGAGTATTAGAAGGTAAAAATAACGTGTTCAAAAGAAGTTTCACGATCGGCATCCTCGCACTGTGGCTGTTAAGCGGGCCGCTGATGGACAATGCCTTAGCTCAAGATGCTCCTGCTGCTGCTCCTGCGGCGGCTGCGGTGGTGGCGAATCCGATCGACACCGGCGATACGGCATGGATGTTAGTGTCATCAGCACTGGTGTTGTTAATGACACCAGGACTAGCGTTTTTCTACGGAGGACTGGTGCGATCGCGCAACGTCCTCAACACCATGATGATGAGCTTAGTCATGATGGGACTGATCGGAGTCACATGGACGCTGTGGGGCTACAGTTTGGCCTTTGACGTTTCCACTCCAGCCTCCCAAGGCTTTGCTAAAGGGATCGAAAGCTTCATTGGCGGCCTGGACTGGATGTTCTTAAACAACGTCGTCGCAGACAAACCAGATCCGATCGGCTACGCACCGACAATACCCCACCAAGTATTCATGGTTTACCAGATGATGTTCGCCATCATCACTCCCGCCTTGATTTCCGGGGCGATCGTCGAACGAGTAACATTCAAAACCTACTTCTGGTTCGTGCTGCTGTGGTCAACCTTCATCTACTCACCTTTAGCGCACTGGGTTTGGGGTAGAGGCTGGCTGGGGGCGATCGGAGCTCTAGACTTTGCCGGCGGTACAGTCGTCCACATCAGTTCCGGCGTATCAGCCGTAGTCGCAGCTTGGGTAATCGGGCCCCGCAAAGACCACTTGAACAAGCCCCACACCCCCCACAACGTACCCTACGTCTTGCTAGGAATTGGACTGCTGTGGTTCGGCTGGTTTGGCTTCAACGGCGGTAGCGCTTTGGCGTCCGGTTCCTTAGCCACAGTAGCTTTTGTCACCACAATGATTGCTACTGCAGGCGGCGGCCTAACTTGGACAATCATCGAATGGGTGTTCAGAGGCAAACCGACAGCAGTCGGAATTGCTAGCGGTTTCCTAGCGGGATTGGTAGGAATCACACCCGCGGCTGGATTCGTGCTGCCAGTGGGGGCGCTTTTAATCGGATCGATCACTTCGGTTTGTTGCTTCTTTGCCGTTAGCTGGCGCGCTAAGCTGGGATTTGACGACACTTTAGATACCTACCCGATTCACGGCCTCGGCGGGACTGTAGGGGCGTTGCTGACTGGCGTATTTGCGACTAAAGCCGTTAACGCTGCCGGAAATGACGGGCTGTTTGCTGGAAATCCGGGGCAAGTCGTGACCCAGTTTATAGGTGTTCTCGCTACTTACGTGTTTGCGGCTGTCGGCACTTTTGTGATTTTGAAAATTTTGGGGCAGTTTATGGAACTGCGAGTACCGTCATCTGCTGAAGACCAAGGCTTGGATATCGGCCAACACGGGGAAGAAGCTTACGGTGAGGATTTTGCCGGCGGTTTCAGTTCCTTTGAATCTGGTTCTCCTTTTGCGCCGAAGAAGGTGGGAGGCTGATTTTTTAGGGTAAGTGCGATCGTGTAGAGATGCAGTTATCTGCGTTTCTACGCTTTTTTTAACGAACCGCGAAGGCGCAAAGAGCGCGAAGGAAGAGGAGGAAGAAGGGTTAAGATGAGAGAATTATTCGTTTGATGCCTTCTTTGAGGATGGGAACGTTGAAGTTGATGAGAAGGCCTAGGGTTTTTTTTGTCATTTTGAGATAGGAGATAACTTGGGCTTCGTGGATGGGAGCTAGCTTTTCGACAGCTTTTAGTTCGACAATCAGGATATCGCCAACCAGAAAGTCTAATTGACCTTCGCCGACTTGATGACTTTTGTAGGTGATTGCTACTGGCTTTTTAGGCTCACAAAGTATCCCCCGTATCCCAAATTCAACTTCTAAGGATTCCTGATACACTGATTCTAAAAATCCTGGGCCCAACAGCCGATGCACCTCGATCGCGGCCCCAATCGCTCTATAAGCCAACTGTTCTACCTGTTCGCCCAATTCTCTCATTCTTCTTTCTTCTTCCTTCGTGTCCTTCGCGTCTTCGCGGTTCATTCCCTCTTCCCTCTCACTGTGTCGATCGCACAAATAGCATATCTCATCCCTCCCTACTGAAACAAATAATCCCGATCGCCCCCCAGGCCTTCTAAAATCAAAGGTAATTCACCTAGATTTGAACTCAATACCGCATGGATACTAAAGCTTTTAAACGATCGCTCCAACAGTCTGAAAACTACCACCGCAAGGGTTTTGGACACGAAGCTGAGGTGGCTGACGTGATGCAGACTGCTTATCAAAGCAGTCTGATCCAGCAAATTCGCGACAACAATTACAGGCTTGAGCGCGGTGGCGTCACCATCCGGCTGGCTGAGGCTTTTGGCTTTTGCTGGGGCGTGGAACGCGCTGTGGCTATTGCTTATGAGGCTCGCCAGCATTTCCCCACCCAACGGATTTGGATTACTAATGAGATTATTCACAATCCTTCTGTCAATCAGCATTTGCGCGATATGGAGGTTGGTTTTATTGCTGTTGAAAAAGGACAGAAAGATTTTTCGGTTGTCAGTAGTGGCGATGTGGTAATTTTACCGGCTTTTGGGGCTAGCGTCCAAGAAATGCAGTTGCTTAATGATAAGGGCTGCAAGATTGTTGATACTACTTGTCCTTGGGTTTCTAAGGTTTGGAATACTGTTGAGAAGCACAAGAAGAAAGATTATACTTCGATTATTCACGGTCAGTACAAGCACGAAGAAACTGTTGCTACCAGTTCTTTTGCTAATAAGTATTTGATTGTTTTGAACTGGGCAGAAGCTGAATATGTCAGCAATTATATCTTGCACGGGGGCGATCGCGCTGAGTTTTTGGCTAAGTTTAGCAAGGCTTATTCTGCTGGTTTTGACCCGGATGTAGATTTGGAGAGGGTAGGAGTTGCAAATCAAACTACTATGCTCAAAACTGAAACTGAGAATATTGGTAAGTTGTTTGAAAAGACGATGCTGCGGAAGTTTGGGCCGTCCAATCTTAATGAACATTTTCTGAGTTTTAATACTATCTGCGATGCAACTCAGGAACGGCAGGATGCTATGTTGAGTTTGGTTGAGGAAAAGTTGGATTTGATGCTGGTGATTGGCGGTTTTAATTCTTCTAATACTACTCACTTGCAGGAAATTGCGATCGACAAAACTCTTCCTTCTTATCACATTGATTCTGCTGAGCGCATCTTACCGGGAAATCGCATCGAACACAAGCCTTTAGGGGGAGATTTGATTGTCACCCAAAATTGGCTGCCTGATGGTAATATTGTGGTGGGCGTTACTTCTGGCGCTTCGACTCCAGATAAAGTAGTTGAGGATGCGATCGATCGCATTTTGACAATGAAAGCCGCTGTTATTGCCTAATTATCTTGTTCGGACACTGCACTCAAAATCATCATTTTCTCCGTGCAGTGCGATCGTCTTCTTCCCAGACTATAATTCCGATACCAGCGGATTTGATGCTATACCATTTATCAAAAGTCATGCAGCAGTAATCCTAGGGTGCGCCGTCATTAAAAATCCTTAAAAAAAATCGACTTTTAGGGTAGCGACGCACCCGACAACTACCCCTAAAAATTATCCGCGTAAATCTCCGTTTATTTGCGGTTCGCTTCCTACCAATTTCTTCCCTTTTAAACAATATTTTCTGAATAAAAAATTTAAAAAATCGCCTTTTTTTTGAGTAAAAAGCTTGACAGAGTTGAATTTATAAAGTATATTTTAGGTAATGGAAGTGGTGGGAATTTTAAAATTAAACTTTCCACTCCCATTATTTAAAATATACCACAAAATTTAACTTAAATCAATAGATAAAAACTCCTTTTTTTGCGCGGCGATTTTAGATTTACTTGCAGCGCCGTGAATCAAGCGACTTGATTGGGAAGTTGAGCTGGCTGTTACGGATAGGGGAATTGGGATTGCTGCAAATTTTCTGTCCTAGGTGTTTGAGTTTTTCCGGCAAGCCGATGCTACGATTACTCGCAATTATAGTGGTTTGGGGCCGGGGATATCAATTGTGCGGCAGTTGGTGGAACTGCACGGCGGTAGGGTTTGGGCCCAGAGTCCGGGACTGGATCTCGGCTCGACTTTTGCTTTGGGCCTTCTTTGGATTCAAATAAATTCGATCGCCTGCGAGGAAGCGCAGGTGTTTGCGGGCGCTGGTAATTTACGGGGAGTTAAGGTTTTGGTGGTTGATGACGAGGTTGATTCGCGGGAATTTATGACGTTTGTCTTGGCAGATTCCGGGGGCTGTCAGGGCTGCATCCTCAGCAGCAGAGGCGTTGGAGACTGTTGCTGAGTTTGTGCCGGATGTTGTGGTGAGCGATATTGGAATGTCGGAGGAAGACGGCTATTGGCTGCTGAAAAAGCTGCGCTGTTTGACTGGGGGAAAAGGAGGGAAATTGCGGGCGATCGCCCTGACGGCTTATGCTAGGGAGGAAGACCGCGCGATGGCTTTGAAAGCTGGTTTCGATCGGCATCTGGCTAAACCGGCAACCCGATGTCTTGGTGGAGACGATCGTCAGTTTGAAGCTGCAAGCGATCGCCAATTAAAATAACCCAATTAATTATTAGTAATTATGTTCCTAGTGAGGACGACTGTCCGCATTCGGAAAAAACTAAAATTCTCACTACGAACCTGTCATAAAGTTGGTTTGTAGTGAGGACGACTGTCCGCATTCGGAAAAAACTAAAGTCCTAACTACGAACCTGTCATAAAATGGCGATCGACTGATTAATTTGTGTTAATATGCTAAAATATCCAAAAACCACGCGGTAATTAAGTGGACAAACTTCAGACAGACATAGAGGCAATTTGCTCTCAAATCGAAGCTTTGCGCCGGGAACGCCAGCAGCTCAGCATTGGCGCTGCTGTCCCCGCAGGTGATTCGCCTCAAGCCATCGCCGATGCTTACCGCCGTCACGCGAGGGAAACAGCAGAAGTCTCGGCAGAAGTCAAAGGGATAGATGACGCGATCGCAGCTTTGTCTGCTCAACTGAATCAAAAACAGCAGCAGTCGGTAAACTTGCAAAGAATCAGTCCGATGGAGCAGCAAGTTGAAGAGGGAAGAGAACTCGCTCGCGGACACGCGGAACGGATTAACCAACTGGCGGGGGAACTGGCTGCTGAAGTGAAAGAACTTAAAGCCATCGCCGACCAAATTAGTCCCAGTTACTGGCAGGTTTATTACAAACCTTTTATTACGGGTTTTAAAAGTATTTCTGTTCCCTACGTGCGATCGGACGGGGATGTTTGGACTATTGTCAATCGAGTAGTTTAGAGAGGCTGCGGGATCAGAAATCGGCAGCACTCAAAACTTTTTTTTCTGTCCCTATTCCTCAACTTCAACCACGCAGCAGTTGCTTGATAGTTCCCACCAATTCTTGAGGGTGAAATGGTTTGGCAATGTAAGCGTCTGCTCCTTGTTTCATTCCCCAGTAGCGATCGAACTCTTCGCTTTTGCTCGAACACATTACCACAGGCAAATTCTGAGTTTTGGGGTCGCTTTTGAGCCGGCGACAGACTTCGTAGCCGTTCATCCGGGGCATCACGATATCCAGAACAACTAAATCTGGGCGGTTGGCTTTGATTTGCTCTAGAGCTTCTACGCCATCACTAGCTACTGTGACGTTGAGTCCCCTACCTTTGAGCAAGTCGGCGATCATCTCCCGCAGAGTGACGCTATCATCAACAACCATAACTGTACTCATAGAAAAATCCCTACCAAGTTTCTGGGTTGAAACGTTCACATTAACGTTTGCATTAACGTTCGCCTTCAAAGGTGTCTGTTGCCGATCGAGATTGCGCTCTGCTAGATGTAGTTTACCCACGTTTGCTGATTTCCCAATCATTTTCTCAAGAATCATCGCGAAATCTCAAATATCCGCGCAATCTCGGTTGACACGCGAGGCTATGTCCGTTAGTCTATCATTTTCTTTCTCAAATAGTACCTTTGTGAAAAAATCAAGGTGCTGCTTGGTTGTGCGTTTCCGACCGAGGGACGGCGGCGCGCCGCCACCACCAGGATCAAAATTTGTCTAATTTTGATTTTGTGTACCTAAAGTCGAGAGCTTTTGATCGTAGATCGTCTCTATACCCACCGGGCGCTGTCGGTAGCTGTGATTCGAGTCTTTGCAGCCGTTAGCCACCACTCCCAAGACAGAAGCTCCAGAAAATTTTAATTCTTCTAAAACTTTGCTAACTTGCGATCGGTCTGTTTTGGCCATTTGCACGACCATAATCGTAGCGTCGGTGTGAGCCGCGATCAAGTGGGCGTCTGCTAAGCCTGATAGTGGCGGGCTGTCATAAATCACTAAGTCAAAAAATGCTTGAAATTGCTCCATCAGATACTGCATTTTTTTGGAAGAAAGCAGCTTGATCGGATCGGAGGGAATTTGACCTGCTGTGAGTACGAACAAATTTTCTTGGTTGGGAGCTCGCACAATCGCGTCGTTGAGGCTAATATCTGTGGAGATGGCATCGCCGAGGCCGCGCAGGTTTGGCAGTCCCAGCCTAGCGTGCATTTGCGGGCAGCGCAAATCTGCATCTACTAACAATACTCGCTGTCCGACTGCTGCTGCTATAGCGGCCAGGTGCAAAGCTACTGTAGATTTGCCGTCTCCGGCTGCTGCTGAGGCGACTAAGAGCGATCGAAACGTCCTACCTGCACTGAGCAAGTGAATGTTCGTGTAGAGCGATCGAAATGCTTCTAAAAATTGATAGTCGAATTCGCTAAAAATGCTTTTGGCTCCCAGCATCGCAGCAGTCGGTGTGACTTCGACAGGTTGAACAACTTCGACTTTTGACTTCGAGTGCGATCGAGCCGATGTGAGTTTCCTAGGTCTAGCCGTTTGTCGCCGCTTAACTTTTTTGGTAAACGGAATCACCCCTAGCACTGGCAATCTTGTGGCTGTTCTCAGCGATTCTGGAGTGTGGAAAACATTATTTAGCACCTCTACTAGCAAGCCTACTGCTATGCCCAGCAGGCTGCTTAAAATTACCGCCAGCGCTAACTGTTTTTTGGTCTGTTTGACGGTAGCCGTGACAAACTTGCCAAATTTGTCTAGCGGAATTTCTGGAGGATTGATCAGTACCCAAGGTATTTGCTGCTGAGCTGCATCAATCCGCAAAGCTTCTCGTTTTGCCAAAAAGTCTGAAAAACTCTTAGTAACTACTTGCAGTTCCCGCTGTAAATTGTCGTATTGCCGCGTTGTCACTGAAAAATTAGAAATTTTTTGGTTGAGATCCTTTTGCAAAGCAGTCATTTCGCGATCGCGCGCTTCAAATGCTTTGATTTGGGTCTCTAAATTTCCCATCACCACTTGTCTTGCTTGTTGATTCGCGGTTAAAATCAGTTGTTCCCGACTTTTACGCAGTGCTAAAACTGGCAAACTATCTTCTCTGTACTGAGCTAATTTGTATGACAAATCTGAGTCAACCTTCTGAATTTGACCTAACAGTCCAGCGTAAGCTTGTCCTTGGGTCACCAGCAACCCCTGGGGATTATTTTCTTTAAGTAATTGTTCGTAGCTTTGGTAAAGGTTACGCAGCCCTTTTAGCTCTACTCGGAGTCCTACTTGCTGGCCCCTAATGCTTTGAACTTGTTCTGACAGAGATCTTCCCTCTAGTTGGGGGTCAAACAAGTTACTTTGCTGCCTCAGTCTTTGGACTTGCAGTTGCAGAACTTCTACTCTTTCTCGGAGCTTGGGCATCTCCATATCTATAAATTTAATGCCTTGATTGATACCCGTCAGACGCTGCTGCAAGCTATATTCTAGATAAGCTTTAGAAATTTTATCCAAGACGGCATAAATTTTCTTTGGCTCTGAATCTTTATAGCGAATTCTTAAAATCTTTGTACCTTGCTGTTTGCCATCTTTCGTGTAGCTTACACGGTCTATCGACATTTTTAATGTCAATTCGGTGTAGGTCATTTTGGGATACCAAGTTCGCAACTCCTTCACCACAGGCTCCATCATTTTGGGACTGCGTAAAATCCTAATTTGGGTTTCGTAGTCTAATAAGCTAATTCCTTCTATATTAATTCTTGCCAAGTCTGCACCGAGAGTATTGTTTAATTGTTTGGATTGTAAACCTTCAACTGTGGCTGGTTCTACTAACAGGGAAAAAGAACCTTCATAGTCTATCTTTGTGCTTTTAGAAGTGACAACGATTGCTATTCCTGCGATGGTACTCAAAGCAATGGTGGCTGCCGCCATCACCAGGAAGCGGCGGCGCAGGACTCCTCCAAGCCAGGACAAGTCTAGCTTTTCTTCCTCTGTTTCCTGAACGAAGGTATCTCTGTAGTTCTGAGCCGAAAAGTCAGGCAGTTTGCCATTAGATTTGGGCGTGAAGGGTTGGTAATCTTGTCTGTTATCCATATTCAGCCTGGGTATTTTTGAGGTTGATATTTTTGAGGTTGATATTTTTGAAGCTACCAGGTCGCGGCTGGGTAATCTTATTGTTTAGTTTATTCTAGCCTTTGCCAGGAATTATCCCCCTCACCCGCCGGCCGCATTCTTACCTGAATAAAAATCGGAGAACGTTTATAAAATTTAACACCCCCGTAGCTGGCCCGACAGGCCCGATTACAGCGTTCATGCGATCGACAAAATTGACGAGACCCTTGCGAGATACGATAATCATGTCGTTGTTACGAAGTTGAGGATTGGTTTCTTCGTTAATTCCTTGAGTTAAATTGACTTCGATCGTCCGTTTAGTAGCTGTACCGTCCTGATTGAGGCGGACTAGCTCAACTTTATCCCTTCTAGCTCTGGTATTCTCGTAGCCAAAAAATCCTCTGGAAATTAAAGCTTGATTCAGCGTGGCATTAGCTGGGAGCCTCAAGGGATCGAGGGATGTTCTGAGTTCTCCTACTACAAAAACGTTAATGCCCACGGGGGCAAAGTTAGTGCTAGCGAGCACACCAGCTTCTGCAGGGTTGACGATCGTAGCTTTGGGCACGATGATCGTGTCTCCCTCCTGGAGGATTGTATCTTGGGTGCCGTCGCCGGACTCTAGGAACTGCCACAGGTTGACTGGGATAATTTGTTCGCCTCTTCTGGTGACGCGCCGCACTTGGATTTGCCGGATGTCGGCATCGGAGGTGATGCCGCCGGCTAGCTGAATCGCCCGGATGACGGTGGGAAAACCTTCGCGGCTGAGGTCGTTTGTGGTGTTGCCGCCGATGACGACGTAAGCCCCCGGCCTGGTGACTTGGCCAACGATGGAGATCGATCGAGGTTTTTCTGGCGGCGGCGAAAAGTTGGCGATCGCAAATTGACGAGCTTCTGCTTGGTTGAAATTGGCGACTGTGGGAATCACGATTGTGTCTCTGTCTTGCAAAATGATGTCTTGAGAGATGTCTCCTTCTTGCAAGAATTTCCACAGGTTGACGTTGATCACTTGATCGGGGCCGTCTCGTTGGGGACGGCGGACGCGGATGTTGCGGATGTCGGCGACACCCGTAACGCCTTCTGCGAGTCTGATCGCTTGGGTGACGGTAGGGTACTGGACACTCGGCGAGGCTCCCGGGCCAGGAGTTAGGGTAATGGTGAAGTTTCCGGGCCGGGTGACTTCTCCGATGACACCGACGTTGAGGGGGCGGGCGGCGACGAGGCTGACTGTGACTATGGGATCTTTGAGGACGCGGCGGTAGGCGTTGCGGATGATGTTGGTGGCTTCTACTAAGGTGCGGCCGCGGATGGAGACCAAGCCGATCAGGGGCAGGTTGACTGAACCGTCGGAAAGAACTTCGTAGCCACGGCTGAGTTCGGGTACTTCGAGTATTTCTACTTGGATGCGATCGCCACCACCGAGTTTATAGCTTTCGGGGTTTCTCCTGATGGGCGCAACGGTCGGGGCTTGGTCAGCGCCTAGCGGGATGGGCACTTGTGCCGGGGTGCTTCTGGGGTCAGCGATGACTGTGGAAGCAAACAAGACCAAACCCACAACCGACGGGGCGATCTGTCTTGGAAAATGGGTGTTAACCATAGGGCATCTAATTTTATTCACTATGATTTATATAAGTTTAGCCTTTTTAGTGCTGGGCCAAAAGCTGATTATTTTAAGCGATCGCCCAAAAAGCGGATGCTGTATTTTTGCTTTATGACTAATTTTTTTGTTAGCGTGGTTGCGGGTTGAGCGCTATATTTTAGATATAGATAACTTGACCTATTTTTTGATAAAGGAAAGCAATTATGACTCAACCAGTGTCTAAAGCGAATATGCTGAAAGGGCTGATCTTAGGAAGTTCTTCATTGACATTAATTTTGATTGCTATATTCGCGATCGTGACGTTGTTCTTGTTTCAATTAGCCAGCCGTAAAAAAATAGGTTTAGTTTTTGAAAAAACCTTTGCTATTTTTTATATTTTCATCTCTCCCTATTTGATACAAGTTCCCTTTAATTATTTGCATCTTATTAATTTGCAAGACACAAAAGGCGGTTCTTTAAGTTTGATACCTTATTTTTTTTACCCGTGGGCATTATTTATTTTATTATCTAGGATTAAAATATTTTGTAGCAATTTTATTGATTATTTTTCCAAAGTATTGATTATGAATCCTTTTTTTCTATCTTATATATTAATGCCATCAATGTCTACATTATGGTCTATATTTCCTGAACAAACACTAAGAGCTGGCCTAGTTTTTTCAGTATTTACAGCTTTCGGATTCTATTTGGCAGCGCAATATAAATGGGAGGATCTATCTCATTTTTGGCGGTGGGGATACACGGCACTGGGTTTGGGAAGTTTTATAATTAAACCACCGGGAGCAGGCGACTTTGTAGGTCTGACGCAATCTAAAAATTCCCTCGGTGGAGTGCTAGCTTTATCTACGGCATTTTGGTATTTGCATTATTCTCAAGGAGCTAAAACTCGGAAAGAACGCTGGATTTCTTTGGCAATGATATTCTTTTCTTTTTACCTGGTGAGAGCTAATAAGTCGGGAGCTGCTCTAGTTATTACTATCATATTAATCATTGCTGTTTCCTCGCTAAGTTTTCTAAAAAGATTAAGTTTTCAGTGGGCATTTACTGCGATTATATGTTTCCTGGTGGTCAGCATAATTATGACGGTTTTTGTACTAGACAACCTAGAGGATATTGTGGTAGGCGGGTTAGGCAAGGACTTGACTTTAACTGGGCGAACCGAATTCTGGCCGCAGTTAATTGATGCGGCAAATCAGCGCCCCTGGTTTGGCTACGGATACGATGGCTTTTTTCAACAAGATAAGTTAGGTCCCGCTACTCCTGCTTATTTTATTTATACTACTAATGGATTTCAACCAAAAAATCCTCACAATGGCCCGATCGGGATATTGTTAGCCTTCGGTTGGCCGGGATTAATCTTAATGATGATTTCCCTGCTGCTAAATTTGGTTTATGCCATCCGTTATTTGAGTCGTAGCACGCTGGAAGAAGCGGGAATGCCTATTTGTTTTCTGGTGTATCTTATTATGAGCAACATCACAGAAAGTTATATTTTGGGAACCGGAAATGCTTGGCTGAGTTATGTAATGTTGACAGTTCGACTTGCCCTAGATAATGCTAGTAACACTTCCAACAGTAGCAGCAACCCTCCAAGGCGTTCTGTAGCTCGCACTGTCGAATGAAATAAAGTTCCTTGCGCGTATCGCAGATGTGCCAAGCTGTGCTATAATATCATCTAACGAGTCTGATTCTGCAGGATAGCCCAGCCTTCCACAACCGCCTTTATATTTTATCAACACTTAAAATCTTCTGATGCTCGATAAGTTAACTGCGGTCAGTCAAAAGCTTGGGCCTGGTCTGCGCCAGGTGCTAAGCAACATAGCTTGGCTATTCACAGACCAAATCTTGCAGATGGTTATGGGTCTGGTGGTTGGTCTTTGGGTAGCTCGGTATCTGGGGCCGGCTGAATTTGGCTTGCTCAACTACGCTGTTGCCTTTGTGTCTCTGTTTAGTGCGGTGGCCTCCATGGGGTTGGGGAGAATCGTCATCCGCGATATCGCTCGCAACCCTGAATGCAAAAATGAGACCCTCGGAACTTCCTTCGGACTGCAATTTATTGGTGGTCTGATTACTCTGGTGTTAACTGTCACCGTGATTTCCCTACTTAAGCCCAATGACAGCCTGACTCGCTGGCTAGTGGGCATCATCGCGGCAGGAACTATTTTTAATTCTTTTGAGGCCATAAATTTTTGGTTTCAGTCCCAAGTCCAGTCAAAATATACAGTGTTGGCGAAGAATTCGGTATCTTTTTTAGTCGCCGCTGTCAGAATTGGGTTGGTAACATTTAAGGCTCCGCTACTTGCCTTCGCCTGCATTAGATTGATAGAGGTGGCAATGGTAGGAATGGCTTATGTATATTTTTATCAGATTACTGGCAATAAAATTAAGGATTGGCAATTCAGTTGGGAGCGGAGCAAGGAATTGATCTGGGAGAGTTGGCCTATAATTTTGTCAGGATTGGCAGTTTACGTCTACTCGAAAACCGATCAGATAATGCTCGGTTCTATGAATAAAAATGCTGAACTGGGGTATTATGCTGCGGCTGTTAAAATTTCAGAAATCTGCGATTTCTTGCCAATGATACTATCTAGCTCTATTTTTCCCAAATTAGCGAATTTGAGACATAATAATTATCAAGAATATCTAAATAAATTTCAAATTTACTCGGATATCATGATGTTTTTTTGGTTGGGAGTAGCAATCCCGATTTCATTGCTTTCTCCGTTAATAGTGCATCTGCTTTACGGTGATAACTATGCGAAATCAGCAGCAGTTTTGACACTCTATGTTTGGGCGCAATTTGGCAGTAACTTTGGGTTGGCGCGGAACACCTACTTTACCATAGAAGGTCAGTTGCGCTACAGTTTTTACTTGACTGTGGTTGGATCTCTTTTCAATGTGGGATTAAACTTGCTACTAATTCCTAAGTATGGAGCTTTTGGAGCAACTGTGGCTACTTTAATAACTTATTTTTACATGATTATATTAGTCAATTTCTTGATTAAGGAATTGCGGCCTTTTGGAAGATTTATCGGGCGCTCTCTCAACTTATACGAGGCAGCTCGTAGAATCAAAGGATTAATACAGTGATTGAAATTAAACCCAACATCCAACAGCGATCGAATTGCCCCTATTGCGGAACAGAACTTAATCCCAAAACTCTTTTGTGGCAGGGAATTCACATTGTTATAGATTCTAAGTGCGGCGGATGCGGCAGCGAAATCATCGACGAGCTGAAAGTAGGTCATGGAGTCATAAACTCCCTGCAAGTCGATTTAAAGAAAGCAGCAGTTTTTGCCGAGAATGCTTTCGCAAAGGATTGGTTGGGGAAAGCGTTACTCAACTCTCTCCAAAATCCTCGCTCCGAAAAACTTGAGATTGCAAAAGAAATTTTTAAGCCGCGCAAGCGAGTAATCATTTTAAACTGTATCGACCATCTTTATGGTCACTCCCTGCTCAAGTTGCTAAATGCACAAAGGCACTTAGACGACAATCCTGAGTGTGGATTAGTGGTGATAGTTCCTAAGTTTTTAAGGTGGATGGTTCCGGATGGAGTTGCTGAAGTCTGGACAGTGCCTATTTCTTTACAAAATGGTCAAAATTACTATCCCAGCTTCGCTGAGTTTGTGGAGAAAGAAACTAAACGTTTTGAAGAAATTTACGTCAGTGAAGGTTATTCTCATCCAAGTCGGTTTGACATCACGCGGTTTAGTGGAGTACCTAAACACAACTTTGAGAAAGAGGAAATAAAAATTACTTTTATTTGGCGGGAAGATCGCCTGTTAGTTAACCGTTTGCTTTGCCGAGGTCTGAGAAAGCTGAATCAAGGAGAAATCGCACTGGAATTGCAAAATATGAAAATTCAGCAGTGCTTTGAGAAAATAAGGTTGCAAGTACCAGAAGCAAAATTTGCTGTGGCTGGTCTGGGCACAAAAACTAAGTTCCCCGAATGGATTGAAGATTACAGGGTCGATAGTTTTAATGAAAAAATTGAAAAAGAAATATGCCGTATTTATTCAGAAAGTCGCTTAGTAATTGGTCTTCATGGCTCTAATATGCTACTGCCTTCTGGTCATGCTGGCATGACAATTGATTTGATAGATGAGCGGTGGGGGAACTTTGCCCAAGATGTTCTATACCAAGAAAGCAATTCCAGGATGGCTGCTTATCGCTATAGATTTTTGCCATATCAGACTAAAAATGATACACTGGCATTCATAGCGGCTGTGATGGTTCTGAAGTGGTCTAAGTTTCAATCTCAAATGATGGTTGATGTTGTTAATTGAGATTGTGAAGAAAAACTGACCTATAACCATCAAATAGACTGTGGCATGGGTCAGGTTGAAGTGGCAAGTCTGATTCAGTCACTCAACAATATCGCCATAACACTTGAATCCCGACTGTCGGGAGTATGGTTAAATCTTGTAAATTTAACATCCAAATACCACCGGGAACTCAAGTTTGAAGTTATCATTATATAAAATTTATGGAAAAATCCAATGAAAAACAGAGGTTCTGTGTATATACTCACTGGAATGTGCTGCGATCGAGAAGGTGAAGAGAGTATTTATCCTCAAGGATTAAATATCAAATCTTCATCAGGCCAGTTCCAATCAATTTACTGGCAGTGCGTTGTAGTATTTTTTGCTACGAGTGTGAGAAATAATCCTAGTGCCAATCATATCTTGTGTACCAATGCAGAAAAATTACCCAATCTAGGCAACTTCAACATGGAAGAATTTTTTGCCAACATCGGTGTTAAGGTGGCTCATTTACCTTTCACCTATAAGCATCCGCTAGAATACTTCCACGCTTTCAGAAGTACATATTTCAAATTCAATATTGTTAAATACCTCAAAAACAACTCGGACTCGAACGATATATGTATGTCCCTAGATTCTGATTGCGTGTGGGTTAATTCGGTAGATAGAATGACAGAAGCAATCAAAAAAAATGGGATAGCTACTTACGAGCGCTTTTACCCAGAAGATCAAGCGATTAATGGTTTGACTAGAGCAGAAATGCAAAAAATTTACTCTGAACTAGGGTACAATAGTGAGCAGGCTCCTCCTTATTTTGGAGCGGAATTTATTGGAGGAACCGGAGAGAATATTAAAAAATTATCTGAAGAAATTGACTTGATTTGGAATATTTCTTTAGAAAGGTTTGCACAAGGCAAATCAAAATTTAATACAGAGGAGCAGATGTTAACCTATATTTATAACAAGCAAGGGTATGCACCGGGAACGGCAAACCCTTATCTTGAACGGATATGGACATCAGCGCAATTTTACACGGCAAGTAAATCAAATTTTCAGCTTGATGTTTGGCATCTGCCCGCAGAAAAAACTAGGGGAATTAAGAGACTTTTCCTACAAGTATCTAATCCCAAATCCTTGTTTTGGACTTTGCCAGTGGGAGAGGAGTTTATGAAATATGCTGCCGGATATCTAGGGATACCAAAACCTAATATTTCTAAAATAATTGTTGATACTTTAGAAGAGAGAAAATTCGGCATAAAAAGTAGACTATCTCAGGTTAAAAATATCATAAAGCGATGATATTTTTCCCAAAAGAAAATGTTGTTTCCAATATATCGTTCAAAGATCAAGTTTTCCAAACTTGATGATGAAGAAGACCTAAGTAATCATTAAAGACATAAGAGTAGGAAAATAAATGTATGACTGGCAAGTAAAAACCCCAATTGTCTTGATTATCTTTAAACGCCCTCAAGAAACACAAACGGTGTTTGAGGCAATTCGTCAGGCAAAACCCCCGAAATTGCTAGTAGTTGCTGACGGCCCGCGTCCAGATAGGCCTGGAGAAGATCGAGAATGTGCTGCCGCTAGAGCTATTATTGACCAAGTAGATTGGGACTGCGAAGTTTTGAAGAATTACGCAGACGTAAATCTCGGTTGTCGGCTGCGAGTTTCTAGCGGTATGAATTGGGTGTTTGATACGGTTGAAGAGGCAATTATTCTTGAGGATGACTGTCTCCCTCATCCTACATTTTTCCGCTTCGCTGAGGAATTGCTCGAGCGCTACCGAGACGACCAGCGAATTCTGTCAATCTCCGGTCAAAATGTTCAGTTTGGCAGGAGAAGAACTGATTATAGTTACTACTTTTCTCGCTACAATCACTGCTGGACCTGGGCGAGTTGGAGGCGAGCTTGGCAGCATTATGATTTAGATATGAAGCTGTGGCCAGAAATTCGTGATGGGAATTTTTTGATGGATGTACTGGGAAACACTAATTCTGTCAAAGTCTGGACAAATATTTTTCAGCTTTGTTATGAAGGGAAATTACAGAGTTGGGCTTATCAGTGGACATTTGCTAGCTTTATTCAAAATGGTACGAATATTCTTGCCAATGTCAATTTAGTTTCTAATATCGGACATGGTGTAGAGGGAACTAATACGGAGGATGTGAACAGTCCTTACAGTAATATGCCTGTAGAAGCTATAACATTTCCAATGAAACACCCGCCCTTTGCAATTCGGGATAGACAAGCAGATAATTTTACAGAAAACACTTTATATGATTACGATCCGCCATTGGTAAGGAAGGTTCAAAAAAAAGTCAGTAAATTTTTGAAACAAATCAGGTAAAATTAGCTATCAATCTAGAGGAGAGGCAGGGGAAATGAAGGTTGTACTTCTCAATAGTTCTGATACTGAAGGCGGTGCAGCCAGGGCAGCTTACAGGCTGCACCAAGGTTTGCAGGGGATTGGCGTGTCTTCGCAAATGCTGGTGAAAAATAAGAAAAGCGGCGATTCAAGTATAATTTCGTCACAGAATACTATTACAAATAAGTTGGACAAGATTATTTCAACTTTATATAACTCGCCATTGCGACTTTACCCTGAGAGAAGGCCTGTTATTTTTTCTACAGAATGGTTGCCAGATTCTCTAGATGTCCAAATTTCCAAAATTAAGCCTGATATTATTAATTTACACTGGGTTTGTGGGGGTTATTTACAAGTAGAGAGTATTCCGAGGTTTAATCAACCCTTAGTCTGGACGCTGCACGATATGTGGCCTTTTACGGGTGGATGTCACTATAGCGAAGAGTGCGATCGGTATACTGAATCTTGCGGTAGCTGTCCGCAACTGCACAGCAGCAAAGATTGGGATATGTCGCGGTGGGTGTGGCGACGGAAAGCAAAATCTTGGAAAAATCTTAACTTAACTTTAGTTAGCCCTAGTGTTTGGTTGGCTAAATGCGCTAGTTCTAGTTCTTTGTTGAAAGATTATCGAGTTGAGGTAATTCCTTACGGCATCAATACTCAAAAGTACAAGCCGATAAACCGCGAGTGGGTGCGAGAAATTCTGAATTTACCTCAAGATAAACAAATTGTACTTTTTGGCTGTGCGAGCGGAACGGGCGATCGCTGGAAAGGATTTAATCTGCTAGTATCGGCTTTGCAAAGCCTCAGTAAATCGGGCTGGAGCGATCGTATAGAGTTGCTAGTTTTTGGCTCTTCAGAGCCGTCTAACCCGATTGAACTAGGTTTTAAGGCACATTACTTAGGTAAATTTGCTGATGATATTTCCTTAGCAATAGTTTATGCAGCAGCAGATGTCTTCGTCGCCCCTTCTATTTATGATAATTTGCCGAACACGGTGATGGAAGCCGCAGCCTGCGGTATCCCCAGCGTCGGATTTAAGATCGGGGGAATGCCAGATCTGATAGATCACTGCTCCAATGGATATTTAGCTAAACCTTATGAAACAGAGGATTTAGCGCGAGGGATTGCTTGGGTGCTAGAAGATTCAGAGCGACACCAAAAGCTTTGTCGCAATGCACGAGAGAAAGTTGAAGCAAAGTTTACCTTAGAAGTGCAAGCTCGCGAGTACCAAAAACTGTATGAAGAAGTTTTATATACTGCTAAGTAAGTGAAACTAATTAAACGCAGAACTTCTCTGGTATTGATTATGCCATTTTTGAGGTATTTATTAGTATATTTTCGGAGAGGCACTGTGTTGATTTATACAATAATTTATTAGTAAATTATTGTCTGGGGAAATCTGGGAAAATCAAAAACTCAGCGATCGAGTAAATATCTTGATAGTTGCGACAGATTAAGTTAATAATTGGATAGCACTCGAAGTCGATCGGCATTGTCGATGGTCAGAGAGCAGTTTTCTACTAATTTTTCACCAATAGCCAAATATTCAAATATAGATGGAGCAGATGAGTATAGCAGTCCTGATGACTTGCCATAACCGCAAGTTAAAGACTTTGGCCACTCTAGAGTCGCTCTTTAAGCAAATATTAACAAGTGAAATTGCACTCAATACTTATCTGGTAGATGACGGCAGCACTGATGGCACAGCCGAAGCAGTACAGCAAACTTATCCTCAAGTCAAGATTTTTTCTGGAGATGGGAACCTATTTTGGAATGGGGGAATGCGCGGGGCTTTCAGCCAAGCAATGAAACACGATCCCGACTACTACCTGTGGTTAAATGATGACACTATTATTTATTCAAAAACAATAAGTTTTTTGCTAGAAACCGCTCAAAAATTATCAGAAAAAGGAGAAACCAAAGCAATCATTGGCGGTTCAACCTGCGATCCAGAAACTGGTCAAACAACCTACGGCGGTGTGGTGCGAAATAACCCTTTGCACCCATTTCGATATGGGATCCTCGAACCAACAAAAGATCCTCAAATGTGCGATACTATGCACGGAAACTGCGTATTAATTCCCCGCAGTGTTGTGCAAATAGTCGGCAACCTCGATCCGGCTTTTGTCCATTATATTGGTGATTGGGATTATGGTTTACGAGCCAGACAGAAAGGATGTACAGTTTGGATTGCTCCGGGCTATTTAGGTACTTGTTCCCTCAACCCCCAAGTTACCAAAATGGCTGCTGAGAATTTAAGCGAAGGATTGGATAAAATGAGTAAACCGAAAGGTTTATCATTCAAAGATACTACCCTGCAACCAGCTCAAGAGTGGAAAGTATTTGCTCAACGGCATGGTGGGTTGTTGTGGCCAATTTATTGGCTGCTACCTTATCGCAGGTTAGTTTGGCTCTCAGTGTTGAGTAAACTGGGATTGACTAAAAACAAAACTCAAGGTGAATAGGATGGTTGACAAAAATGAAGTTCGCATCGCTTGGCTCGTTCCTTCTGCAGAGTTTGGGGCCTATTGGCCGCCGGTTTTACATGAACTCAAAAAATTAATTCCGAACACGATTTTTTATACAGGTCGCCTCTGGCCGCGCTACGATCCGGAAGCTGCTGGTACAGAAGTCGTCGAAGTTGTGGGAGATACACAATTCATCACCACCCAAAAGATAAAAACGGGGTACAGTCGTGGTTATATTAAGGCTACTCCTGGGATTATTTTTCCTCTTTTGAAATTCAAGCCCCAGGTCATTTTTGCTAGTGGCTTTTCGATCTGGACATTGGTAGCTATAATTTTTAAGCCTATAGGGAAATGGCGATTGGTTTTAGTTTATGAAAGTAGTTCGCCGAACGTAGACTTTCGAGATTCTAAGGTGCGATCGACGATTCGACGCTGGATGGGTAAATTTGCGGATACCTTTGTTTCTAATAGTCGCCGAGGTAAAGAATATTTGGTAGAAGTGATTGGGGCCGCCGAAAGTAAGATATTTGCTCAACCTTACATGGTTCCTGATGCTAAAGCTTTGGTAGAAAAAATAGACAATAATAATTCTATCTCTTTGTCATTCCCCCACCCAATTTTTCTGTGCGTGGGTCAAGTAATTTCCCGCAAAGGGATTAAGAATCTGTTAGAAGCTTGCACAATTTTGCAAAGCCAGGGATACTCGAATTACACAGTCATTATCGTTGGAGACGGAGAACAGCGATCGGAACTAGAAGCACTTACAAAAGAATGGGATTTAGAAAAACAAATTGTTTGGACAGGGTGGATCGAATACGGATACTTGGGATCTTATTTTCTAGAAGCTGATGCGTTTGTTTTTCCTACGTTAGAAGATACTTGGGGAATGGTGGTACTAGAAGCGATGGCATTTGGTAAGCCAGTTTTGTGTTCAAAATGGGCTGGGGCTTGCGAAATGATCGTTGAAGGTGAAAATGGTTATATTTTTGATCCCTATGATTCGGAAGGTATGGCAAATGCGATGCGGAACTTGATTGATTGCCCCGAAAAGTTAGTAATTATGGGCCAAAAATCCCAGCAATTGATCGCTGAACATACACCAGAAAATGCTGCGAAATTAATAGCCGATGTGACTTCGCTAGTATTGGAGAAAAGTTGATGAAAATTTTATTGTCTGCCTTTGCTTGCGAACCCGGACAAGGATCTGAGGAAGGAGTGGGCTGGAATGCGGTGGTAGAAGCCGCCAAACATCACGATGTATGGGTAATAACTCGCACCTTTTACCGTACCGCTATTGAAGCCTTCCTCGCCGCGTACCCGAACCCTAATCTGCACTTCGTCTACATTGAGCCTTTCGGCTGGAGCGAAAACTTTAAAGGTAGACAGGGAGGGCTGCAATTGCACTATTACCTGTGGCAAATTTTGGCTTATTTAGAGGCGCGCGATCTCCACCGCCAAATTAATTTCGACATCGCCCGCCACGTCACCTACGTTAAATTTTGGTCGCCGAGCTTCATCTCGCTGCTGCCTATTCCTTTTATTTGGGGGCCTGTGGGCGGTGGCGAAGCAGCCCCTAAACCTTTTTGGGAAGATTTTAGCTCCAAGGCAAAACTTTACGAAACAGCGCGAGACTGGGGGCAGCGCCTCGGTGAGAGAGATCCCTTTGCCAGGATGACGGCTCAAAGAAGCGTCTTAGCTTTGGCGACCACGGATGACACGGCGAAGCGGGTGCGGGCGATGGGGGCTAAAAAGGTGCAGGTGCTTTCTGAAGCCGGTCTGTCAAAGGCAGAGATGGGGCGGCTGGGAGAGTGCAAAATGCCAGGGGATTCGCCGATTAGGTTCATCAGTATGGGGCGGTTGCTGCACTGGAAAGGCTATCACCTGGCGGTACGGGCCTTTGCCCGAGCTAACTTGCCGAATGCCGAATATTGGCTGCTGGGGGATGGCCCGGAAGGCGATCGCCTTCAGTCTTTAGCGCAAGAATTGGGCATTGCTTCTCAAGTTAAGTTGTGGGGGAGGCTGCCGCGCGAGGAAAGTTTGGGCAAGTTAGGGGAGTCTCATGTACTGATTCACCCTAGCTTGCACGATTCTGGGGGGTGGACTTGTCTGGAGGGGATGGCGGCGGGGCGTCCCATTATCTGCTTGGATTTGGGAGGGCCTGCTACTCAAGTGACGGCACAAACGGGGGTAAAAGTACCTGCTTACAATCCAGAACAGGCAGTGCAGGGTCTAGCTGAGGCGATCGCTCATTTAGCCGGCGATGCCGAGTTGCGATCGCGCTTGGGTGAAGCAGGTCGAAATCACGTCAGGGAAGTATATGATTGGGATGTTAAAGGTAAATTCTTTGCTCAATTGTGCGAAGATATAGTCTATCGAAAATCTGGGTGATATCTGATTTGTTCGATCGCACAAAACAAAAAAAACTATATTTTTTAGGCGGTGAAACGTGAGCGTTGCAATCATTACTGGCTCGGCGGGATTAATTGGCTCGGAGGCTTGTAAGTTCTTTGCCAAACAAGGCTTAGACATAGTTGGCATCGACAACAATATGCGCCAGTTCTTTTTTGGTGCCGATGGTTCTACCAACTGGAACCGCCAACAGCTAGAAAAATCTTTGGGAACCAAGTATTATCACTTAGATGTTGACATTCGCGACTACGAAGCTATTACCAATATTTTTCAGCGGTACGGAGATTCGATCGAGCTAGTAATTCACACAGCCGCCCAACCGAGCCACGATTGGGCGGCTCGCGCCCCAAAAATAGATTTTACAGTAAACGCTAACGGTACTCTCAATCTTTTAGAAGCAACTCGCTTGTACTGTCCCAAAGCAGTTTTCATTTTCACTTCTACTAATAAAGTATACGGCGATACCCCCAACAAATTGCCTTTAGTTGAATTAGATCATCGATGGGAAATAGAAGCAGGTCACACTTACGAAAACGGCATTCGGGAGGATATGTCTATCGACCAGTGCCTGCACAGTTTGTTTGGTGCTTCTAAGGTAGCCGCTGATATTTTAGTTCAAGAATACGGCAGATATTTTCAGATGAACACCGCTTGTTTTCGCGGCGGCTGTCTGACGGGGCCAAATCACTCGGGAGCTCAACTGCATGGCTTCCTCGCCTACTTGATGAAGTGCGCCGTGACGGGAACTCCTTACACCGTGTTTGGCTACAAAGGCAAGCAAGTCCGCGATAACATTCACAGCGCTGATTTAATTTCGGCATTTTATGAATTTTATAAAGCTCCCAGAAGCGCCCAAGTTTATAATACAGGAGGAGGTAGATACAGCAATTGTTCGATGTTAGAAGCCATCCAGATGTGCGAGGAAATTGCGGAACGTACATTTAATTGGACTTATGCTGAAGGAAATCGCATTGGCGATCACATTTGGTGGATTAGCGATAATTCAAAATTTTCCAGTCACTATCCTGACTGGAAAATGAAATATAACGTTAAACAAATCCTACAGGAGATTTATGAATGTAACCGCGAACGCTGGCTGAAAGAGTGATCGCAGGATTGAACGGGTACAAAAAGAATGTGCTGGCAATTTTTGTAAAAGACCTCTTGCATTCAATCGCCGATCAGATTAAATTATCTGCGTCGATTAGTGTTTATCCACTTAAGATCTGCGGTTAACAGATCGAATATTTGTGCAAGAGGTATAAAGAATTGAAAACAAAGTTAAACAAATTTTAGAGGATATTTATGAGTGTAAGTGTCGTTGGCTTAGAGAGGTCTTCCAATATCGATTTAGGAAAAAAAAATGTACTCGGCATATTAGTAAATGCCGTTAATTATGAAGCGGCTGTTAGCACAATTATGGCGGCAGCCAACGCCGGAAAACCACTGTCAGTTTCGGCTCTAGCGGTTCACGGGGTAATGACTGGGGTGCTTGACAGCACTCACCGCTATCGGATCAATCACATTGATTTAGTATTGCCAGACGGACAGCCGGTCAGATGGGCGTTAAATTTGCTCTACAATACGGAATTGCCCGATCGAGTTTGCGGGCCAAATGCAATGTTAAAAATCTGCGAGCGCGCCGCCGAAGAAGGATTATCTATCTATTTGTACGGCTCTCAAGCTTCTGTACTGGAAGCTTTATCTCACAATCTCTGCCAGCGTTATCCCAAGTTAATTATTGCTGGAACTCAGCCTTCTAAATTTAAGCAGGTTTCGCCGCAAGAAAAACAGGAAATTGCCCAGAAAATTCGCAACAGCGGTGCAGCAATTACTTTTGTCGGTTTGGGGTGTCCGCGACAAGAAGTCTGGGCTTACGAATACCGTGATGACTTATCAATGCCGCTGATTGCTGTAGGTGCAGCTTACGATTTTCACGCGGGTAATTTGGCTAAAGCTCCTGAGTTTTTATCTAAGATAGGTTTGGAATGGCTGTTTCGGATGATTAAGGAGCCCAGGCGTCTCTGGAAGCGGTATGTATTGTTGAATCCGCTTTATATTTCGCTGTTTTTGCTGCAAGCTTTGAAAATCAAAAAATTCGACCCTAAAGATGCCACGCCGCCTGCGGAAGAAGTTTTGTATGGTTGAATTTCTGGCGTTGTAAATTGTTGATTTTCACAAATAAAAAGCCAAAAGCCAAACCTAGAAATAATAATTAATTATTTTGACTTTAGACTTAAAATTTGTGACGATTTAAATCTAGAATTCATGGGTTGTTTTCTATAAATTTTGTTGGGCTTGCTTTGTAATGTTGTTTCCGATGGCATCGGCATTATATATTTGAATTGTCTATAGTGCCAGCACCTCAAGAGCGATCGCGATTTAGCGCGCCAAGAGAGGCAATGCAGAGGATATTGGTTTGTCCTTGTTGTGGCCGGAAACTTCCCGGATTCCGCAGGGGCTTTTTAGTTGTGCGACCGGAGAATTTGCGATCGCCCCAGACAGCGCAACTTTAGCCAATCCCCAAGCAGACGGCATCGCCATTTTATCCTTGACACCAAACGTCAAACCTTTAGACTTCATACCATCATTTCGGAGAGTATTCAGCTTCACACCCGACGGCTGAGAATCGGCAATGCTGAAGTACAACAGCGATTTTACACAGTCAATTTTTTTAGTAACAAATCAGGAATTGCAAAAAGAACTAATCCGCACCGCCGGAGAATTGATCGACTGTCAGTTTGACCCCGGAACTCCTCAGCTTTACTGCTTGTTAACCAGACGGAAGCCTGGGAAAGATTTTTCCGAATAATTCACCCTTGAAGCAATTGATTTGCAGACATTTGCAGTACAACCGCTGTTAGTTTTGCCCGACCAAGTGGAGACAAAAATGAGCCTGTCGCCCGACGGGATAGAATTGCTGTTAGACCGGGTAGTGGCCCAGAAATCGGAACCTGTCGCAGGAGATTTGAGAACTGATGGCCCAAGGGCGATCGCCTTTTCAACTCTAATACTTTTCAAATTCAAAAATGCACCGACCTCTAATAATTATCCCTCACCTCAAGAACTGCGTCTAAAAGGATGTCGCCCCCGCTAGCTGCCCTAAAAAATAAAAAATTAGATAGGTTTGTAGTGAGGAAGACTGTCCTATTTTTGATCAATAAATCAGAACTATTTCTTCTGAATGTAGGCTTAATTCCAATCAAATCGCCAGACACGACATCAAATCATGTCCGGTCGATTACCATAACAAAAACAGTTCGTAGTGCGGACTTGACTCCAGGGCCTAGGAGTGGAGTCAAGTCCGCACTACGAGCCCTACTCATTGCGGTCAATCGATCAGACACGACATCAAATCTCGAACCCACAGTTTTCTTCAGGCAGCTTTTCTCATCGACATTGAGTTATCAGCAACCCGCTGCATATGTTCTGCACGAGCTTTAAAAGTTTTCTCAAATGTGTGCTTTTGGGCAAACCTCAGCGACTTAAAAGACATAGCTTTGATGACTTCTCGGTTGTAGCTGAGTTGAATAATTTTCTGCGCCATCAGTTTAGGTTTATCCATCGGTACCATCCATCCCGTTTCAGACATTTCTGAAATTCCCTCGAATGCTTCGTTAGCATAGCCCACAATCGGCACTCCGCAAGACATTGTTTCTAAATAAGTACACGAGGGGTCGCCCTGCCGGTGACAGCACACAAACAAATCGATATTGTCCTTAACAAAGGGGAAAAACTCGGTCTTAAAGTCCGGGACACCAAGCATTTTCACGCAATTCTGAAGTTGATTGGCTGCTATGGTGTGGTGCATCATCTTTTCTAAGTCGCCAGCACCGCTAATGAACATTTCAAAATTTGCTCCCCGTTTCTTAAGTTCTAGAGCAACATTCAGTAAATGATCGGCTCCCTTCATTTTAATCAGGCGGCCAGAGAACAGCAGCCGCAGAGGCATATCTTCAGAGCGGTTGTGAGTCCGCATTTCAATATCCCTGTCAGTTGCTAGCATATCTTCGCTAATCCGCGTGTCAAAGAAAAGCATCGAATTGCGATTGAGGTTCAAGTAGTCTTTATAGGTAGGAGTACCGTTGCACTGCAAACCATCCGCATTTGCGATCGCCGCCCGCTGCTTAATTTCTTGATTTTTTTCCCAAGCCATTCTCCGCAAGCGTACAATCGGGTTTTTGGTATTCACGCTCGCAATTTGTTTGCGAGTTTTCAGAGTATATTCAGAAACGTAAATACATGGCACTCCAGCTAAGTTGCAAATATTGCTGATATGGTTTTGTCGGTATCCCGGCACTGCTAACACCAGCGAAGTATTGTGTTTGTGCAACAAAGCAGGCGTGATTAGATCGAAGGAAATCACTTCTAATTTGAATGGTAGTTTATCGATATCGAAAACTTTGCAATCGAGATTATTGTTACCTGTTTGGCTCTCTTCCATCATCACTGTAATCGAACCATCCCAATACTTGGTTAATTCGACAACGGCTTCGTCCAGCTTGCGGGTGAGTAAAACTTTGCCATCTGGCAATAGTTTCGCTGATAGGGGTTGTAAAATAGTCAAATTGTTATTGGAAAACATGGATGTACCTTACTTTTGTATGGAGTTTTATTTTGATCGTTTGTCTGCATTAATGCTTGTAATTTCTCGGATAGCGCTAGATAGAAGCTATGTCAAACTGTAAGATTGCTTCCTTGCACCGAGATATTAGCAATGACATATCTCAGGTGGTTTTCCACCTCGACATGAAGCTAGACCATTAAAAAATGAGAGTGAAAAAATTAGAGTTTCTACTCGTTAATCCGGTTGCGAAACTCAAAGCTTGCCTTGCTGTTATTGAAGTTGAAAGTTCTTAAGATAGCGGATTGATATCTCTCAGCTTTAGGAGCCTCAACTTAATTCCTAAAAAAGCTAATTCTACGTACTGATAAATTCACTAAAGACTCGATGGGCTGTTGCCTCGAAATATAACAGACAGTCATAACAGCGCATGGGAAAGTAACGTAAAGAAGTAATATGATACTTCTTATCACTTTGGATTGCTGGGGTGACTGATTTCAAATCTAGTTCGATCGATCTATTGCGTTCTGGCCGTCCGTTGTCCGTGTCATTAACAATAGGCGCATCCTAAAAAAACTGTAAACAGCAGGCCGGATGCCAGGTCTACAAGAATTATTGGATATGTTTAATGTTTCTGGAACGTCACACCAGTCAAAAGGTTTATCAGAACCGAATTTGATATTTAAACTTCAAACCGAGCCCGTCTTTGTGTGAATCTATTATCCGAGAAATTACTTATAACTGTCAAGAGGTTTTTGCTAACTTTATCAAATTTTTACAATTAACCACTTAAGTAACAAGTTATTGCTGTTTTAGGCTTAATTTTTGTCAAACTAACTGCGACATTAGATATTTATACTTCTGTCGTAGATTTATCAGAGCCTTCAACTTATAGTCCAAAAGGCAAAAAATGGTTTTACACGTTATTCTATCTAACACCGTGAGGTGCAGCAGCCGGAGGCTACATAATTAGGTTGAAGTTAGCTCTGACTTAGCAAGAATACAGGACAGATGCCATAAATTCTTGTCAGCCCTATATATATAGTGCGTAATTTCCGTCTTACCGATAGAATTTGACACAAGTGTGGAACGCTAGAAGTGCGTGATAGGGGTTCGGTGAAGGGTAGGGAATCGCCATTCTAGAAGGCAACGAGACTAATCATTTAAAAAATCAAGATTTATTCCAAAACTGTATAAAATATTTATATAAATTTGTGTAACACCAATAGCATTCACATTATTTATAATAACGTTACATTTGTTCACAATTAAACAAACAATAAAAAGGTAGGACTGACTTATAGTCTGTCTCAAAAAGGTGAGGAGTCAGTCGATTTTAAATTGGGGGATGGGG
>NZ_CAWPRX010000190.1:0-45845 GCF_963890365.1 Tychonema sp. LEGE 07196
GGTGGTTCTTCTGTGGGTGGGGAGATTTGGGGGAGCTCGTTAGCGCAGCCCTCGAAGAGGATCGCCCTTCCTTCCAATAGCTGCTGGCGTGCTGTTTGCAGGTTTTGGGCGATCGCCCAACCCTCGGACTGGAGGCGTTCTAAAGTCAAGTCTGGAAAATCGATCAAATCTCTCAGGGGTGCGGCGACTTTCCCAAAATCCGGCAATTGCAGCATTCCAGCCAAACCGGAGAGTTGATAATAAACCTGGTTGAGGGCGGTAACGCTTTTTGCTAAATCTGCCTCAGAAGCTTGGGAAAGTTCGGTTTCCAGGCGATTGAAGATTGGCGGCAATTCGTGTTCAAAAATCAGTTTTAGGGTTTCCGGGGCTGCCGATCGACTGGCGACGGGAACTGGTGGCGGTTCTGGCTTGCCGTACTTTGCCTCGAACTGGGCGTGAATTTGGGCGAGATCCTCCAAATTTGACCTTTGATCTGGAGTGCTGACATCTGAGTGATGAATGGATTCGACAGAAATCTTTTTGAGAGTATCCACCCCTTGCAGTAAAACACTTACAGTGGTCGCTTCCAGTGCCGACAAGTCCGTGCGATCGCGCAAAATGACAAAACAGTCCTCTAGGGTGTGAGCCGCCGCCGACACGTTTTGAAAGCCCAACATCGAACCCGCACCTTTAATCGAGTGAGCGGCCCGAAACATTTCTTTAACCGCCGCTTCTCGCTCTTTCAAATCCGAGGTTTCCATCGCCAGCAGGTGCGTCTCCATCGACTGGAGAAACTCGGTGGTTTCTGCGGTAAAAGCATCTATTAATTCGTTTAAATCATCGTCATTCATATTAAATTAGTCATTAGTTAGTAGTCATTAGTCATTAGTCATTAGTCATTAGTTATTAGTCACTTCTTAGATGATGTCCGGTTCATTTCAACCCGCCCCTCCCCACCGACAGAAATGCGATCCTCTTCTGCAAGCTTCGCTAACGCACTTTTTGCCTTGGGATGGGGCGGGTTTATGTAGATTATCGGTGGGAATTAAACATTATTCGTGAATCCGCCCTACAGGAATTATGCTATTTAATGGAATTTGAGACGACCAATGACTAATGACTAATGACTAATGACTAATGACTAATGACCAATGACTGATGACTAACTGCGGAAATTCGCCACCGACTTTTGCAATTTTGCAACAGAACCGGACAGATCGTCCAAAGAAGCTTTGACATCCGAACCCTTTTGTGCAGTTGTATTAGCAATCTCGTTGACTTGCTGCATACTGTTAGAAATTTCCTCAGCGGAAACAGTTTGCTTGGCAGATGCGCGAGTAATATTCTGCACCAAAGCATTCATTTCTCGACTAACTTCGATGATAGCATTGAGGTGAGTTTTAGCTTCGCTGGCTAGTTTTGTGCCTTCGACTACCTCCAGCGTTCCCGATTCCATTGCTTTCATCACGCGGCTGATTTCTTCTTGAATTGTACCGACAATTTCCGAGATTTCTTCAGTAGCGCCGGCCGATCGCTCTGCCAACTTCCGCACTTCTTCGGCGACAACCGCAAAGCCCAAACCTTGTTCGCCGGCTCTGGCTGCTTCAATCGTAGCATTGAGAGCTAACAAATTCGTTTGGGAAGCAAGTTGAGAAATCGAAGTAACAATTTTGCCGATTTGCTGCGAAGATTCGCCCAAACGCTTCATCATTTTTGAGGTTGAGGCGATCGTCAACCGGAGCTCGTTAATGCCTTCGACAGCGCGATCGACCGCCATACCGCCGACTTCAGCAGTGTGAGAAGACTGCTGGGCGACTGTTTCAGCCCGCACCGAAACATCTCGCACGTCGCGGATCGAATTCACAATCCGCTCAATTTCCCGCATGATGGCAGATATTTTTGTTGCTTGAACTTCCGCTTGTTGGGTGAGTTGGCTGGTATTGGTGATTGACTCGCCGGTGGCAGATGTTACCTGTTCGGCTAGATTTTGAATTCCTGTTACCACCTTCCGCAAAGAACCGATTAAGAAGTTGAAAGAATCCGCAACAGCACCTAAAACATCGTTGGTAACTTCCGCCCTGACTGTCAAGTCGCCTTGAGCCGCGCCTTTAATTTCTCCCAACAATTTGAGGACTTGTTGAGTCATAGAATCGGCTTCAGCTTTGCGTTCTGCTGCCAATTTTTCTAGCCGTTCTTCTGCCTCTTTGCGTTCGGTGATGTCAAAGCGGATGGCGATATATTTGACTATTGTGCCGCTGGTATCGAAGATGGGGGCGATCGTCGAATCTACCCAATAAAATGAGCCATTTTTAGACTGATTTTTGATTTCTCCTTTCCACACCAAGCCGCGCGAAATTGTCATCCACATTTCAGCAAAAAATGCTTTGGGATGGTAGCCGGAATTGATAATGCGGTGGTCGCGGTGCAGCAGTTCTCCCATGCTGTAACCGGAGATTTGAATGAATCTGTCGTTGACGTAGGTAATCATGCCTTTGATGTCAGTTTCGCTGACGATCGCAGCTTCGTCTAGGGCATTTTGCCGCGTTTTGAGTTCTTGCAGCAAGCGTTGCTGTGTCTCGGCAAACTGCTGCATCTGCTGCTGGGATGCTCTTTCCTGGGTGACGTTGCGGCAAACTACTACACCGCCTTTGATTGCTCCCGTTTCGTCTTTAAGCGGCCTGCCGCTAATTTTTATCCACAAACCCTCCGGCTGGGCTGCATGGCGGGTGAAAACATCTACGTCGTCTGATGATTCTCCTCGAATTGCGCGCGCTAAAGGTATGTCGGCGGCGGGATAGGGAGTGACTCCATCTGGCAAAAATAAGCCGTATTTTCCCGACCACTCATCGGGAATAGTATCGGTGGAACCCAAGCCAAAGATATTTTCGGCTGCGGGGTTGAATAAAACAAAATTGCCATTTTCGTCGGCAGCAATTACGCCGTCGCTAATGCTGTCAATTAACAGTTGCAAAAGATTGCTTTGACCTCTAAATTTGTCTTCAGAACTGGCTAATTGGGCTGTTGTTGCTTCCAGTTGGGCGATCGCCTGTTTGCTTTCGGTAATGTCGCGGGCGACTGCATACATGATCTTTTCTTCTAGTAGCGGTCGCGACTTCCACGACAGCCATTTGTAGGAACCGTCTTTGCAGCGATAGCGGTTTTCAAAAGCGATTACTTCGGCTCCGCTAGCTATTTTTGCCGTTTCTGCTAAGGTTTTTTCGCAGTCTTCGGGATGGACGAAATCGAGAAACAATTGGTCTTGCAGTTCCTCTACGGTGTAGCCGAGGGTTTTTGCCCAAGCAGGATTGAGGCGCTTGAATTTGCCTTCAAAATCGGCGATACACAGCAAGTCGAGGGAGAGGGTGAAAAACCGATCGCGCTCTGCTTCGGCTTTTTTGCGATCGGTAATTTCGATCGCCACACCGCCGACACCCATCGGTTTGCCGTCCTCTCCGGCCAAAGGAAAGTAAGAAGCCAGCCAATCTCGGATTACACTCGGTTGATTGACGGTTGTTCCCGATACCTCAATGTTTAAAAATGATTGGTTGTTTGTCAGAACGCTCTCCAAAATCGGCTGCAGAGTATCGACCATTTCGGGTATCACTTCACTGACGGTTTTGCCGAGGTGTTCGGCAACTGACGGGCCGGTGGTTTCCGCTAATTTCTCGTTGACTTGCACGAAGCGCAATTGGTCGTCAAAGATAAACATGGCGGCCGGGGCGGCTGTAAAGAATGCGTCAAAGCGGGATTGACGCAAAACTAATTCTCGTTCTAGAGCTTTGCGATCGCTAATGTCGCGAGCTTCTGGAATCAGCAGCACGACTTTGCCGCTGTCGTCTTTGATGGGTTTTAGGGAGAAGTCCACAGTCATCACAGCACCTCCAGCAACCAGCACGTCGGCTTCGTAGCGGACAAATTCGCCGGCGGCGGCTGTGACGACTGCAGCTTCGACTTTTTGCTTGGCTTCTGGGGAAATCTGCCACCACAGATTCTCGGCAAACTGCGTGCCCACGAAGTCTTCGCGCCCGAGTCCGGCGGCTGTCATGGCTGTTTGGTTGGCTTCTAAGACGGTGCCGTCGGGTTCTAGCAGCCCGACTAATTGGAACGATTGGTCGAAAATGGCTCGGAACAGTCTTTCGCGATCGCGCAGCATTTCTTCAGCGTGTTTGCGATCGCTAATGTCGCGGCTAACTGTGGCTAGGGCCACCGCCTCGCCTGTTTCTGGGTTTTTGACTGTAAACAGGGTGAAGTCAACGGGAATGTTTTCGCCTGTTTGAAAGTTTCTAAACAGGAATTCGCCTTGCCAAAAACCTTCTCGCACAGTGGCGGGCAATATCTCTTCTTTGAGAATTTTAGCGTTTTCTGGTGTGAAGAAGTCATACATATTTTTGCTTTTAACTTCGGCAATATTTTGCAATCCCGCTAGCTTAATTCCAGCGGCGTTAATATATGTTGGCTCTCCCTCCATTGTTGCTATGCCGATAAAATCAGAGCTGCTTTCGACAAGCGAAATCAATCTTTGATTTTCGACTTCAGCCAGCTTGCGCTCTGTAAAGTCGTTGTTAATTTCTAAAATTGCCTTGGGTTTTCCCTGTTCGTCCCGCTGTAACGTCCAGCGACTGAATACGGTAATTTTTGTGTTGTAATTGGTGGTGTGAATTAGTTCTCCTTCCCAATAATTATGCTGTTCTAGCTGTTCTAAAATTGATGCTAAAGGTTGGGTAAATATCGTATCGAACAGGGTGTGAGTAACTTGTCCTAAAGCTTCTTGCTTTTTCCAGCCGTAGATTTTTTCAGCGCCTTGGTTCCAGTAATCGATCGTACCGTCTAGCTCTCGAATAATCAAAGCATCGCTGGCGAGGTCGAGCATTTGCAAGTTCTGCTGCAAGGCTTGTTCCGCGCGCTTGCGGCTGGTGATGTTGCGGGCGATCGTTGACATAAATTCAACTTCTCCGCTCTCGGATTTGTGGACAATAATTACTTGAGAAACTGGTATTTCTTCGCCGTCTAAAGTCTGCCAAATTGTCTCGCCGCTCCACGTTCCATCCCGACTAGCTGCGGGGATGCCGACGTTTGTAACAGTATCGACACTTTTGGGCGATGTCAGGTCGGAAATTCTGATGTCGGCTAAATTTGCGTCCTTCCCAACTTTTAACATTTCTCTGGCGGCCTGGTTGAGATAGAGGGTGCGCTGCTGGCAGTCTACCACCCCTACCCAGTCTGTTGTGGCTTCTAGGATGGCTTTGAGCCGCAGTAGCTGCTGTTCGGATTCGCGGCTTTCTGTGATATCGCGGGCGAAGCCGAGCATTCCTATAGTATTGCCTTCTGCATCTTTGAGCGGCAATTTCTGGGTGTCGAATACGTGTATTTTGCCGTCGGCTAAGGTGGCGGAGTCGTTGGGGGCCGGCGCGGTTTTGTTGTCGGTGCGGAAGTTTTGGATTTGGTTTTGGGAGTCTGTTTGGGCGTGGGTGTTGCTGAAGATGCGATCGGCCGATATGCCAAGTTCTAAATCATCTTTGCCGATAATTTCTGCTGGGGTTTTGCCGAAGGCGGCGGCGAAACCTGCATTGACTAGGGCGTAGCGGCGGTCTTGATTTTTGACGAAGATGCAGTCTGGGGTGGCGTCAATTACTGTCCGCAGCAAACGTTGGGAATTTTCTACTTTTGCGAGTGTTTGCCGCATTTGTTCTTCCATTTCCACGCGCTTGGTGATTTCTCGAATCGCGCAAACGAGGACTTTGCTGCCGGAGGCATCTACAAAGGTAGATTTTTTGACGGAGAGAAACTGGGTATTTCCGGCTGGGCTTGTGATAGTTTCTTGGGTTTCAATGCTCGTATTTGCCAAAAAGACTAATTGATTTTTTTCTTCATATATATCTGCTTCTTCTTTCGGCAAAAAGTCGCGGTAAGCTTTGCCAATTAGTTCTTCTCGGCTGTGGCCGATGTATTGACAAAAGGCATCGTTTAATGTTAGCCATCTGTGCTGTTCGTCTTTGACGTAAATTGGGTCAGGGATGGTGTTAAGGATATTGTTTAAAAATTGTTCCGAAGCTTTTAATTGCTCTTGAACAGCGGTGCGATCGCGAATCTCTTGTTGCAATTGGGCGTTAGTTTGCGAAATTTGCTCGGTTCTTTCCTGGACTCGCTGCTCTAGTTCTGCAGTTAGCTGTTGCAAGGCCGCTTCTGTTTGTTTGCGTTTGGTAATTTCGCGGCCTTCTACAAGTATTTGATAGACTTGTCCAGTTTCATCTAACAGGGGTTTCAAGGATATATCCATTACTATCAACTGGTTATTGAAGCCGGTAATTTCGTATTCTTCCCGCACAAATTGGCCGGTAGAGACTTGTTGAATGTTGGTTTTTATTCGCTGCTGGTTGGTTGGGGATGCTGCCCACCAAGCTGTGTGCCAAAATTTCTGTCCCAGCACTTGTGATTCTGGGAAGTTGCCTAATTCTAGCGCTGTCCGATTTGCTTCGATCAAAGTACCGTCTGGCTCTAATAATCCGATGATTTGAAAAGCTTGGTCGAAGATGGCTTGAAATCGCTGATTAGTTTGGCTGAGGGCTTGTTCTGTTGCTTTTTTGGACTTGAGAATTTGGGTGGAACCTACTAAGAATTGGTAGCGGTTGGATAAACTCAAAAATGCGATCGCCGGAATGACAGTTATCCAATCGGAGATAGTTTGCACCACGGGGGAGTGCGGCAGTCCCAGGTATTCGGCTGCGTGGCCGCTGTGGCCCAAAGCGCAACTCAAAAATATGCCTGCTGTGACTGTGGCGAAGATGTCAAACCCAAATTGACGGTTTCGCCACAAACCTAAGCTGATCAGGAAGCCGATCGCAAAATAACACAAACAAATGATGCAATTGGCAATCCCAGTTAGCATCGATGGAGAGAAGTCAGGTAATGTAAAAGTGAATGTCGTGGCGATCGAGCTATAGAGAAGTTTCATGATAAAATTTATAGTGGGCAACTCAAATGTGGGCGATGGAACGATCAATTTTAGATTTTAGATTTTAGATTGACTCCATATTCTTCCTTCTTCCTGATGACGTTGGACGGAAAGATCGGGGGGAGGACAGCAAAACATGACTAATGACTAATGACTAATGACTTCTTCCTTCTTCCTTCTTCCTTCTTCCTTCTTCCGATGGACTTACATCCGTTACATCCGTTACATCCGTTACATCCCGTACATTGCTCGTTGCCGAACTTCCTTCTTCCTTCTACTTACCAACGATCGGAATGGGCGATGGCTTCGACATCGACTATCATGAGCAAGCGTCCGTCGGAATTGTACAAACCTTTCAAAAAAGGAGCTAAGTCAGGGCTGACATCTATCGCCGAGACAGTGCGATCGGGATTTAGAGATAAAACTCCTTCGACGCGGGAGACGGCCAATCCCATCCGCATCTTCGACAATCTCACGTCTCGCGGATCTGGCGCTTCCACCACTAAAATGCGGCTGCTTGGGTGGTGAGTGTCAACCGGTTCGAGACCTGCAAACCCTCCGAAGTCTGCGGTTGCTAAGATTTCGCCCCGCAAGTTGGTTAATCCCAGCAAAAACGGCAGGGTGTTGGGAACCGGGGAAATCGGTTGTTCGCTGAGAGAAAGCACTTCTCGCACAGCTTCTAATTCTATGGCGAACAGACTGCCTCCTTGACCGAAGATAAGAAATTGTTTTGTTCCACTTGTCTGATTCCCCGCTACGGTGGGAGCAGTTGCTTTCATTGTAGATTTTTTGTTTATAGTCTAGCTTACAAATTAGGATTTTGCTTTGCCAGGAAAGGGGAGCATCTCACGAGAGGGCAAAAACCGTCTTTGAGGAGTGCGATCGTCCAGATTCCTAGATTTATACCTATAGCGATCGCTCCGATCGCACTTTGTGTAATAGGGAGCATCTGGTGTTTGGCATTTATAGTACCAGTTTAATATCTCGCCAGTACAATACGCGATTTCTTGAGGTGCTCGCACGCTCAATAAAAAAAATGTTTTTTGCAAAACACCAGATGCTCCTGCGTAATACCCTGTCCGGTCAATTACCCAAATAAAAAAGGTTAATAATGCGGAATACAGTCCGCATTACGAACCAATCTGAACTCCGTTAATCGACCGGAAACTATATTAAATAAATCGCGGGTTTGACAATTAATCAACTTGCGATTATTAAAAGTAAAAATTTTAAGAAATTGTGAAACCCAGTTTTTTAAATAAAACGGGGTTTCTAGCTATAATGTTTTTTGTGAGAGCTATTGACTACTCTCAGCGCTGAAGCGACTGAGATTCCAAGAATCACTTCTTAGAGTTTCTGCTTCATAGCACCAGCCTTAACAGATTTACTCTGTTCGGGTCTTACAGTCGCTCCACAGACATTCACCGCAAGCCCTGCGGCAAGAATATTTTTCGCAGCATTCACATCTCTGTCGTGATGTGTACCGCACTTAGTACAATCCCACTCTCTGACATTTAAAGGCAACTTATCTACGATATAACCACAGTGTCCACACCGCTTCGAGCTAGGGAACCATCGGTCAATTTTGACGAGTGTTCGTCCATACCAATTGCACTTATACTCAAGTTGCCTGACGATTTCACCCCAACTAGCATCACTAATTGAGAGAGCAAGTTTTTGGTTTTTGACCAGATTCTTCACCGACAAATCCTCGACTGCAATCACTTGGTTTTCACGAACCAGTCTAGTTGTCAATTTGTGAAGAAAATCCTTACGAGCATCGCTAATTTCGGCATGAACTTTAGCGACTTTCAGCCTTGCTTTGTGGCGATTGTTAGATCCCTTTTTCTTCCTACTAAGTGCTTTTTGAGCTTGACGCAATTTACGCCGTTTTGCTTTAAAGGTTTTAGGATTAGCAATCTTCTCGCCATTACTCAAAGCCATCAGCGTCGTAATACCCAGATCCAAACCAATTTGATTAGGAGATTCAGGCAATGCAGCTATTTCAACATCTACCAACAAAGAAACAGTCCAACGTCCAGAGGGCGAGAGCTTCACCGTAATTGTTGATGGTTCTGAACCTTCAGGGAGTTGACGACTCCAACGGATATTTAAGGGTTGAGTACATTTTGCTAAAAATACCTTGCCATCTTTCCACTTGAAAGCTGACTTGGTAAATTCAGCATTACCTCCGTGATGCTTTTTCTTGAAGTTAGGGTATTTCGATCTTCCTGTAAAGAAATTAGTAAAAGCGGTTTGTAAATGCCTCAAGCCTTGTTGTAATGGGACACAGCTAACTTCATTGAGAAACTGCAAGTTTTCCTGCTTTTTCCAATTGGTTAGCATTGTTGAAGTTTCAGCGTATCCGACTCGCTCTTGTCGTTCATACCATGCTTCTGTCCTTGCAGCTAAAGCGCGGTTGTAAACTAATCTAGCGCAACCCATCGTTCTTCTCAGCAGTGTTTCTTGCTCAGAAGTTGGATAGAATCGGTACTTGAATGCTTTTTGTGTCATACTCACATTATAGCATTTATTCCGTGAATATAGTCAGCTAAAAAGATTAAGGGCAATAAATTGCCTCGCTCGTTTCCCTCTCAGGTCTGAAGACACACTCGTTTCCCACTTACCGTATTATTTTTATGAAGGCTATATATTGTGTTCAGGCCGAAAGCAGGCGCTGCACGATGTTGACGAGTTGCTGAGCTTCAAAGGGTTTGCTGACGTAAGCGTCTGCGCCTAAATCGGTTCCCCAAGCTTTATCAATGTCGGTATTTTTATGAGTACAAAATACTACTGGTAAATTGGCAGTTGCGCGATCGCCCCGCAATTCTCTGATCACTTCAAATCCGTTCATTCGCGGCATCACTACGTCTAAAACGACAAGATCCGGGGGTTTTTCTCGGATCAGGGCGATCGCTTCTTCGCCGTCGCTAGCCCGGATCGCGTCCATTCCGGCATCTTGAAGAATGCGGCAGATGATTTCGAGTTCGCTGGGAACATCGTCTACTACTAAAATTTTTGACATAATTCCATACTTCCTTGCTGTTGTTGACAGCCGACAATTCAGGATTGAGAAGCTGGCGCGATGAGTTTCGCCCCGCGAAAGCTATGGTTGTTTGGCTGCACCCCGCCACCGAACAAATTAATTCACTTCTAAATACAATATAGCCGATCGTACTGCCGCTGCGGGCAGAAAAAAGTTGAGTTAACGAACAATATACGAGATGCAAACGGATTTTGAGTAATTTGGCAATTGGGATTTGGGATTTGAAATTACCCACTATTAGTTACCAAATTTAAACTTCAATAATTACTTGCAAATTACCGCACTTTTTAGTAACCAGACAGGCTATTGATGAACCCGATCGCTCAAATTCCCAATCCAGCAAATTTGAGCGAATTCTTAAGTTGTACCGCGACAGTTTGTTAATCGATTTTGGTAGTAGAGACTCGATAATTCGCCGTTGGTTTTTGGGAAAATCGGGGACTAAATTTAACATCATTTGCAAGAGTTGAAAATACTGCCGATTGCCCAAACTTGGGGCTAACAAGCTACAGGATACTGCACGGGGCGATCTACATTAAAATTTTTTGCGCGATAGATATTTCCTGCGGTAGGTTTTGCTGGCAAGTTCTCTGAACTGATAACTTATTATCGCGTACAGTTAATTTAATAACATTTTAAATATTTAGTCCATAGTACCTAAGATGGAGATTTTCACATCAGCCGATCGCACTTTTTGCCTTTGATTTTGATATGACAGGGCTACTAAACCGCAAACCAGCTTAATTGACTTCTACCGAAAAAAAGAATCCTACGCAATCGAGGCATTTTTCCCAGTAGCATCTTCCCTTAATATCAAAAGTTGTGTAAAATACTGCAATACAAGGGCTGACGCGCTGGCGATCGCCAAAACCGGCTTTTTCAACTCGCTCGCACGCACTCCCCTGAAATTATTCTCAAAAAAATCTCGGTTGATGCGCCGCCAAATAAAAAATGCTAATTCAGTAATTTAATTGGGATAATTTTATAAATATGAGCGTTCAGTTTAGCGAGATTCAACTCCCTTCAATTCCCAGCCAGCAACAACCAGAAAAAATAAAAAACGCTGGCAATTTTGCCCATCAAAACAAGCCCAATGTACCCGAAGTGAAGGGGATATCGCGGCGAGGGATGACTGAAATTATAGCAGATATTCAGAACGAGCGAGGTGACAGCATTACTCCTCTGGAATGGACTTATTGTCTTTGGGCTAAAGCTGAATGGGACACCAAAAACCCCGATCGCGCCCCAGAAATATCCCAAGCTATTTGGCTGGTAGCTCAAAACAATGTCCGCCTGAAACAGCAGTTGCTGTGGCGATTGGCTCTGCACCACAGCCAGCAGTTAGAAAATCCTGTTTCCAGCAATGTTCCGGTGCTCGATCGCTCTTTGGTAGAGTGCTTTGCCGAATTTGCCAGCACGGCGGCGGGTATCGATGCTTTACCAGTACAAATTATTAAAATCCTGACTCGCGATAACTCTGATTACGAGCTAGCAAAGCTCTGTTGGCAATATCTAAAAACCCCAACCGAACTGTTAGCAAAAGCTCAGTTACCCGCCACAATCCCCGCAGCCGATCGCGCTCGAGTACATCTTGCGGGAATTTTTGCTAAAAATCAGGTTTCCGATTTGTCGGGCGTAGAATGGCTGCTGCGCTGCTTGAAGGAAATGCCACCAGCGCCGCAACTTGCAGCAGTTGAAGAGTTGTTAGTGAAAATTTCGAGCGATATTCTCAAAAATCAAAGACCGAAATTGGTTGAGTGGGTGCGAGATGAATATTATCCCAAATTGCAGTTAGTTTCGGCTCCCGCGCGAGAGTCGCTGATTCGATGGATTGGCGCACTAAATTACAGTTATTTCCAGAAAACAATTGATTTGGTGGCGCGGATGCTGCGGCTGTCTGATGCGGAAATTAAGCAGTTGGAGGAGCGCCGGGATTTTTGGGCAAATTATAGCGATCGCCTGAAGCGGGTGCGGTTGCTTTTGCCGCAGTCGTCTGCGAGCGCGATCGGCTACCAGTTGCAGTTTGATGTGGATATCTTACCGGAGGATGGCGCTCCTGCAACTGAAGTCTGCATTTTTGAATTGGAGGAGTATTGTGCGATCGAGTTTTTCCGGGGCACCGGGGCGGAACTTCGGTTAATTGGGCGCAGCAAAGAGAGCGATCGGCTGTTGTTTGTCAAAAAAGAACTTTCAATTAAGCGCCTCAGAAAATTAGGTGGCGAAGTGCACGATCGCGTTTTTATGTGGCAGAGTTCCTGTGAAAAATGGCTGAAACAGAAAAAGATTCTGCCCAACGATGGAACTAAATCTTTTCAGGGAATGTCGCAGTATTACGGCAAATACGATCCTACAAATGGCTTGAGAATGCCGGAACCTCAAGAACAAAAAGAGCGAGACATTTTGTTAAAAAAGTGGCAGAAGGAAATGCAAAGTTTGTAACGTAAAATTTACGCAAAGTAGTGCGTAGGTTGGGCCCGTCCAACAAACCCTCCGTTTAACTCTCGCCCAACATTTTCGCTACAATTTTCCTTGACCCAAGCCTATTGGGCTACAATCGAGATTGTAGGTTGGGCCCTGGCAGGAACCCTGCGTTTCCGAGCTTTGTTGGGCGGAGTGAAGCGGAGGGTTGACTTCGTTCAACCTGACAGAAGAGCACCATTCTCAACAAGCTCTTAAAAACCGGGTTTCTGAACCAGAGATATAGGTTGTGATGCAGTTTTTGCGGTCAGAAACCCGGTTTTTGCCACAGGTGCTCTTCTATCAGTTCAACCCAACCTACATAGATTTGTTGAGTTTTAGCCTTAACCCAACGCTATTAGGCTATAATCGAGGGTTAGAGAAAGGAACATCGAGAACACGAAAATATGGTTGCCACCCAAAGAAATCTCAACATTGCCGCCCTTGAAGCAGAATACAGTCAAAAAACACCGCGAGAAATCATCAAATTTGCCCTAGAAAATTTTGACAATATCTCAATTTCTTTCAGCGGTGCCGAGGACGTAGTTCTGATCGACATGGCCTCGAAAATTACCAAAAACTTCCGCGTTTTCACTTTAGACACGGGACGGTTGCACTCAGAAACCTATCAGTTTTTGGAGAAAGTCAGAGAACATTACGGCATTAAATTAGAAGTAATGTTTCCCGATGCAGCAGAAGTACAAGCCCTAGTAGATGAAAAGGGATTGTTTAGTTTTTATCAAGACGGTCACAAAGAATGCTGCGGCGTGCGAAAAGTCAAGCCGTTGCGCCGCAAATTAAATACTCTCGATGCTTGGATTACCGGCCAGCGCAAAGACCAAAGTCCCAGTACCCGCAACCATATTCCGGTTATTGAAGTGGACAGTGCATTCTCAACTCCAGACCATGAATTAATTAAATTCAACCCCTTAGCAAACTGGTCTTCGGCAGAAGTTTGGGATTATATTCGCGCTTTGGATGTGCCTTACAACAAGTTGCACGAACGCGGTTTTGTCAGCATTGGTTGCGAACCTTGTACGAGACCGGTATTGCCCAACCAACACGAACGCGAAGGCCGTTGGTGGTGGGAAGAATCGACAATGAAAGAGTGCGGTTTGCACGCTGGTAACGCACAAAAATAGTGCATAAAGTTGTATGGTGCGTCAGATAGAAAATTATTAGTTTTTTGTCAAAAGATTCAGCCCTGACGCACCCTACGGCTTCCTTCTTCCTGATGACGTTGTACGGAAAGCTCGGAGGCGACAGCAAAACATGACTGATGACTGATGACTAATGACTAATGACTACCCTTCGACTTCGCTCTTCGGGTAAAATGACTAATGACTAATGACTAATGACTAATGACTAATGACTAATGACTAATGACTAATGACTAATGACTTCTTCCTTCTTCCTTCTTCCTTCTTCCCTCTTCCTTTTTCCGACGGACTTACATCCGTTACATCCGTTACATCCGTTACATCCGTTACATCCGTGGAGCGAATCCGTTGCCGAACTTCCTTCTTCCTTCTAAAAATTTTTTAAGCCAGGTACTTATGCTCGCCTCAACTAGCGAATTGCTGAACACGGCCCGGAGAAACGCTTATGCGATCGGCGCTTTTAACGTGTACAATCTCGAAGGAGTAAAAGCCGTCATCGATGCCGCCGAAGCGCTGCAAAGTCCTGCGATGCTGCAACTTCATCCCAGCGCCCTCAAATACGGAAAATCGCCTTTAGTCGCGCTTTGCATGGAAGCCGCGCGCAAGTCTGTAGTGCCGATCGCAGTACACTTAGATCACAGTACCTCAGAAAAAGATATTCACCTCGCCCTAGCCGCCGGCATCAAGTCAATTATGGCTGACGGTTCTCCTTTGTCCTACGAACAAAACTTAATATTTACTCGCAAAATGACTGAATTATCCCACGCTAACGGTGCGGTAGTTGAAGCAGAAATCGGCAGAATTAGCGGTACGGAAGACGGTTTGACAATCGAAGAAAAAGCGGCTAAAATGACCGATCCAGTGGAAGCTGTAGAGTTTATTCAAGCAACTAAGGTGGATTTTCTGGCGGTAACTATTGGCAACGTTCACGGCAAATATTTCAGCGAACCGAAACTAGATTTTCCGCGTTTGGCAAAAATCCGCGCTTCTGTTTCGGTGCCGTTAGTGCTGCACGGCGCTAGCGGTTTGCCAGAATCAATGATCGATCAATCTATTAAATTAGGAGTATCTAAGTTTAATGTGAATACGGAAGTTCGCGATGCTTATATGGAGGTGTTGAAAACTAGCAGTTCTTTGTCAGATCCTGATTTGTTGGAGGTTATGCAAAAGGCGATCGATGCTATGCGATCGGTGATTTCTGGCAAACTACAACTTTTTGGTTCTGCGGGTAAGGCTTATTTGCATCAGTCACCTTACGCCGATGAGTTGACTGCAAATAATGTTAGCAATAAATAAGCTGAATTTAATCAAACTATTGTTAAATATCAATTCTTTTGTAGTGAAAATGTTGTTTTTTTATGGAAATCTCAAAAAAAACTGAATTATTCATCACTACGAGCCTGTGTAAAAAGTAGGAAATAAGTCCTTTTTAGGAGTTACAATAAGGTGTGAATTCCTGAATGCAAACTTGTAATAAGAAGGACTGAATGCCTCACTAGGAACCTGTTTACTCGGTGGGAAGGTGAGTCTTCTTTGGGAGTTATACCATTTCTCTAAAATCCTGCAATAGTCTCCGACCCCCCCTAGCCCCCCCGAGCTCGCGGGGGGGGACAAGAATACTGTTGCATGATTTTTTGAAATTGGTATTAGAAGCAGGATTGAAATCCTCACTACGAACTTGTGTTAGAAGCAGGAATTGAGTCTAATATTGACTGATAATTTTGAAAAAATACTAGATTTATGCTAAAATGACTTTAATAGTGGCAAGACAATCGCCAACACCTTTCAAACTTTTATTGGAAACTTTTTTACGTTCTTCCTTGAAGTTAATCTAAAACCTAAAATCGACTGACCCAAAATTCTGTACTATGCTCAACATTCCTCAACTGATTGCTCGAGAACTTGACATCAATCTCTCCCAAGTCAATAATGCTCTGGAACTTTTCGCCGAGGGCGCAACTATTCCGTTTATTGCCCGCTACCGCAAAGAACGTACCGATTCTCTCAACGAAATTCATTTGCGGGATATTTCCGATCGCTTTACTTATTTGACGGAAATTGAAGACCGCAAAAAGTCGATTTTGGAGACGATCGCCTCCCAGGGCAAACTGACGGAGGAATTGCAAGCTAAAATTGAATCGTGTCTGCAAAAAAACGAACTCGAAGACCTTTATTTGCCTTACAAACCGAAGCGGCGGACGCGGGCGACAATTGCCAGAGAAAAAGGTTTGGAACCGCTGGCAGAATTTATTAAGTCTCTGAACAAGCCGACTGCTCAACCTGCCGATATCGCAGCGGAAGCTAGCAAATATGTCTCGGAAGAAAAGGGCGTAAAAACTGCTGAAGATGCTCTTAAAGGTGCTGGAGATATTTTGGCGGAGGCGGTTTCTGAACAAGCTGAATACCGAGCTTATTTGCGAGATTTTTTGATGAAAACTGGGGTTTTTGTCTCGAAAATTAAAGATGATTTCCCGGAAGGAAGCACTAAATTTGAAATGTACCGCAATTACCAAGTTGCTGCGAGAAGTGTTCAGTCGCACAATATGTTAGCGCTGTTTCGCGGGGAAACGGAGGGGGTTTTAGATTTAGACTTGGCCTTTGATGAATCGGCGGTGATGGCTTATTTGGAATCTCAGGAAATTAGAACTAGGATAGCAGCAGTTAAGGAGTTTTATCGATCGACCTTAAAGGATGCTTTCAACCGACTGATGAAGACTTCCTTGATTACGGAAGTGCGATCGCACCACAAAGCCGCCGCTGATATCGAGTCGATCGCCACCTTTGAAACCAACCTCCGCGAGTTGCTGCTGTCTGCACCGGCGGGAATGAAGCCCACACTGGCGATCGATCCGGGATTTCGCACCGGTTGCAAAGTTTCCGCCCTCGACGAAACCGGGCAATTTTTGGAATATCAAGCAATTTTCCCGCACCAAGCCGCAGCTCAGCGACAGCAAGCAGGTAAAATTGTCAAGCATTTAATTGAAAAATATAAAATTGAATTAATCGCGATCGGCAACGGTACAGCTTCCCGCGAAACAGACGAGTTTGTGTCGGAAGTTTTGGCCGAAATGGACAGAAAACCGATTAAAGTCATGGTGAACGAATCCGGCGCATCGATTTATTCAGCAAGCGAAGTGGCGATCGCCGAATTTCCCGACCTCGACATCACAGTCAGGGGCGCAGTCAGCATCGGAAGGCGCTTGCAAGACCCCCTCGCCGAACTCGTGAAAATTGACCCGAAATCAATCGGAGTCGGTCAATACCAGCACGACGTTGACCAAAAACTGCTCAAAAAGAAACTCGACGAAACAGTCGAAAGCTGCGTCAACTATGTGGGAGTTGACTTAAACACCGCCTCCAAAGAACTGCTGACCTTTGTGTCAGGAATGACGGCAACAGTTGCTAAAAATATCGTCAATTACCGCAACGAAAACGGCGCGTTTAAAAATCGCCGCCAACTCTTGAAAGTTCCCAAACTCGGCCCAAAAGCTTTTGAACAAGCCGCCGGCTTTCTCCGCATTCGCGGCGGCGAAAACCCGCTGGACAATACAGCAGTTCATCCCGAAAGTTATGCTGTCGTGCAGGCGATCGCCAAGGATCTAGACTTGCCGCTGACTGAAACAACACAAATATCGGAAAAAATCAAGACTGTAAATATTAAAAAATATGTCACAGAGAAAGTCGGAGAACCGACACTCCGAGACATTATTTCCGAACTAGAAAAACCGGGAAGAGACCCGCGCGCCGAGTTTAAATATGCCACTTTCCAAGCTGGAATCAAAGAAATCTCCGATTTGCAAGTGGGGATGGAATTAGAAGGCATCATCACGAATGTAGCTAACTTTGGAGCCTTTGTTGATGTGGGAGTGCACCAAGATGGTTTGGTTCATATTTCTCAATTAGCCGATCGCTTTGTAGACGATCCGAAACAGATTGTGAAAGTCGGACAAGTTGTGAAAGTGCGGGTTTTGGAGGTGAATGAGAAGTTAAAGCGGGTGAGTTTGACGATGAAGCTGCAAGAAAAACCGCAACCGCAAAATGGCAATACCGCGAGGCTTCCGGCCCCGCGCCGACGTTAAAACTTTGGGGGAAAGCTGCTGAAAAAGGGCGATGGCGTCCCGCCCCGCAAGCTACGGTTATAATTATTTAATCCTCACCAACCTCCCAATTATATGACAGCGAATAAAAGCTGCACCTATGTCTCCCCCGAAGACTATTTAGAAACCGAGAAAGCCCGCCCCATCAAACATGAGTACAGGCAAGGGACAATCTATGCAATGGCAGGGAAAAGCAAACCTCATGTCATTATTATGGGGAACGTCTCTGTACTTTTGAAAAACCATCTTCGGGGAAGTGGTTGTATGCCTTACATGGCACATATGAAAGTTCGGATTGAGACAGCAGATTGTTATTATTATCCCGATGTAGCGGTGAGTTGTGATGAACGAGACAAAAATGCTGCTGAAGATTTCATTCGCTACCCGCGCTTAATTGTCGAAGTTTTATCGCCGACTACAGCGGCTTTTGATAGAGGTGAAAAATTTGCCGATTACCGCACTTCTGAAAGTTTGCAAGAGTATGTATTAATCAATCAAGAAAGAGTTAGTGTAGAGTGTTTTCGACGGAATGCAGAGGGTTTTTGGGTGCTTTATCCTTACACTCAAGGGCAAGAAATTGAGTTAAAGAGTGTTAATTTTAGCTGTGCGATCGAGGCTTTGTATGAAGATGCGATCGAGATTGGTTGATTTTACTTACTCCTGAATCACTGATATTGATATGATTGAACCGCGAAGACGCTAAGGAAGAGAAAAGAAGAAGAAGAAGCTGGTAATTGCTATTTTTTTTTGCTGGCTTTCCAAGTGCCGCCGTAGAAGTAAAAGGGATTATTTTTACTTACGGATTCCCAACATTTAAGACACAGAAAAAACCACTGCCCCGACTCGTCATACCGGGCGCGGTAGAGAGTCGAGGCAGATTGGAAACACCGATCGCAATATTTGATTCTAATTGCTCTGGTCATTGTTACTCAGTTTCAAACAATAGCGGATTCTTGAGGGCGGGCAAAAATCATGCGGCCAGCGCTAGTTTGCAGGGCGCTGGTGACTACGACTCTGGCTTCGGCACCGACGTAGCTGCTTCCTGCTTCTACGACTACCATTGTGCCGTCGTCCAAGTAACCGATTCCTTGAGAGGGTTCTTTGCCTTCTTTACGGATTTTTAGTTCGATTGTATCTCCCGGCAAATAAGTCGGGCGCACCGCATGAGTCAAATCGTTGATATTCAAAACCGGCAGTTTTTGGACGGTAGCTACTTTCGATAAGTTGTAATCGTTGGTGAGCAAAATGCCGTCGATATCCAAGGCAAATCGGACTAATTTTGCATCGACTGTGGCAATATCTTCGTAGTCAGCCGAGTGAATTTGAATCCGTTCTGGATATGTTTCTTTGATGCGGTTGAGTACATCTAAGCCGCGACGCCCGCGCACTCGCTTTTGATCGTTGGCGGAATCGGCTACGAGTTGCAGTTCTTGGAGCACGAATTGCGGAATAATAATTTGACCTTCGAGGAAACCTGTTTCTAGCAGGTTTTCAATCCGGCCGTCAATTATACAGCTTGTATCGACTACTTTGGCAGAGGCTGGCTTGAAAGTTCCTTCGGCTACCAACACCGTATCTAAGCTTTTGGGGTTGATCAAGCGCAGGAAAGCACGGCCGTGGGTTTCTGTCAAGCCGACCCCTGTGAAGCCGAACATGACGCTACCCAATACTGCGACTAGGGGCTTGATGAAGCCGAATTCGCGGGGAATTGGCAGCAGGAACAGCGGAGCCAGCATTAAGTTCGCTACTAGCAGTCCGATGATTAAGCCGATCGCCCGCGTCAGCAGCATCTCCACCGGCATATCCCGGACTCTTTTTTCTACGCGCCGATAGGTTGTTTGAGCCACTAATCCGAACACGAAGCCGATTAATGCTCCAAACGAGCCTAGTACGGAACTTAAACCTTGTATATTTGTAACTTGCTCCAGCAGGTTGTTCGGTAGCAGCTCGACTCCGTAATAGCCGATGCCTCCGCCTGCGATTATGAATGAGATTATTATGATTGCGTCTAGCATTAGTTCTAGGTTAATGAATTTGTTTACATTATATCTTTCCCGTGCTGATAGTTTTTTCCGACGTTGCGGTCGGATATCGCTATCTTGATTCATAAATTTTAATGAACTTATATTTCGCGCCTCTACCGTGAAGGGGATGCGCGATCGAGCAATAGCGAGATTTAGCGAGGTCTGCCGAGGGCATCTACCAGATACCAATACACGAATCTCTGGCTATTCGGCAATTTCTGCCGATCGCCACCGATAGGAGGTGCAACTAAAATAGCCTATGGAACCCAGACCTTTATTGCTGACCAACTGTCATAATATACATAATTATTCATGATGCTTTAATTAAAGCTTGAGATTTGAACTGGGAATTGTGGCTTGAGAGTAATGAACGCTACTACAGATTATTTAACATTTGAATTCAAAAAAAGCGGCCAAGCGGCAAATTCCGGCATTCCGAGTTCGGCTTACCTGCACGTACCTTTTTGTCGCCGCCGCTGTTACTACTGCGATTTTCCGGTTTTTGTAGTGGGCGATCGCAAAAATGGCGAAAATTCCGGCACAATCGTGCAATACGTTGCCGCACTGTGTGAAGAAATTCAAGCAACTCCAAATTTAGGCGCATCTCTGAAAACAGTTTTTTTTGGTGGCGGCACGCCTTCGCTGCTTTCTGTCAGTCAGTTGAGCCATATTTTAGAGACTCTAGACGGCAAATTTGGGATTGCTGCTGGGGCGGAAATTTCTATAGAAATAGACCCTGGTACTTTTAATTTAGAACAGTTGCGGGGATATGTAGCGGCGGGAGTAAATCGAGTTAGTTTGGGAGTGCAAGCTTTTCAGGATGAATTGCTGCAAGCTTGCGGACGATCGCACTCTGTGGCAGAAATTTTTGAAGCAGTAGAAATAGTGCGATCGGCCGGGATTGTCAATTTCAGTTTAGATTTAATTTCGGGACTGCCGCACCAAACTTTAGAACAGTGGGAAACTTCCCTCAAATCGGCGGTAGAAATTGGCCCGACTCACCTGTCGAGTTACGACTTAATTGTTGAGCCTGGAACGGCCTTCGGGCGCTACTTTGAAGCAGGCGCGCAGCCGCTACCGGCAGATGAAACCGCTGCTGAAATGTACCGTTTGGCGCGATCGATTTTGACTGGGGCTGGCTACGAACATTACGAAATTTCTAATTACGCTAAGCCCGGTTATCAGTGCCGCCACAACCGCGTTTATTGGGAAAATCGCCCTTATTACGGTTTGGGAATGGGGGCCGCGAGTTACGTGCAAGGGCGGAGGTTGACAAGACCTCGCAAAACTCAAGAATATTATCAGTGGGTGCGATCGATCTGTGCGATCGCTTCAGCAGCTACCCCAAAAATAGGGGAGGAAACCCCGCAGGATATTTACCCAGCACTCGATCAAAATGTTCAAGTTTCAGAAAATGACATTTTGTTAGAAACGCTGATGCTAGGCTTGCGTTTAGCAGAAGGAGTTAGCCTTTCGGCGCTGACTCAACAGTTTACGCAGCAAACAGTCGATCGAATTTGGGATTGTTTGCAACCCTACTGGCGGCTGCGATGGGTGGAAATCGTGACAGCCGATAGGGCTATTTCCTACGCGATAGATCCGCTTGAGGCAACTTTAGGCGAAGGCGCGAAACTGCCGCTTTCAGGGAATTTGAGGTTGAGCGATCCTGAAGGTTTTTTATTTTCCAATACAATTTTAGCCGATTTGTTCAGCCAGCTAGGCAAGGATAACTAACTGGCGTCTGAGGTGTACTTCCTCAGACAGTAACCGAGGGCGATCGAGCCAGGGCAGCAAATTTAAATTAGAGAAAAATTAATTGCTCCCTGGTTTGATTCCGTCAAAAAAGATATGTTTTCTATCGATCCCTAAACAAAACTTAAAATCGAACTAAGCCTTGAGATAGACGCAGCGAATGAAATCCCGCTGTCATACTTGAGATTGAAGATTTGAAAAAGATATCGATGGAAACTCTAACTCTCAAACGCAACAACCTTCACAGCGAATCCATTCTTGTAACTAGCGTTCCGCCTTGCACTTCTATTTCTAAATGCGCTTTTTGCTGTTACTACAAAGATCCAAAAGGAGCGGTTGGTCACTGTCAATTGTTGAATGCACCCGTGAGGGGAGGATGGAAATCTTGCACCTTAGCAATGTCGCCTTTTGCACCTTCTTGGGAACAGGTAGAAAAGAGCAATTTTTCCTGCAGAGGTATTTATTGATATACCCAAAGTATGTCTATTTTTTATTGTAATATGTTATATTAAGATCGGGATAGCAGCCGATGGATTACACAATTTCACAAACAAGTAAAACAAATGAATTTGACAATGAATGAGGTAATTTCCGAACAGAATACGCGCATTTTGTGTTGGTATCTTAACAATACTAGCCAAGTGCAAATTGCTCGAATTACAAATATTCCTAATTGGCATTTTGAGCGAACGGTGTTTCCGGGAGAACGTTTTTTGTTTGAAGCGGTACCGGAAGCTAAATTAGAAATTTGGACAGCCGCAGAGACTGGTGGTGTGGCGTGCGAACCAATTTTGTGCGATCGACTGCAAGTAGAAGAATTAAGCACCGCTGATTGAACCGGAACAAAAATGGTAGGGTGCGTCAGTTTTGACATCTTAATAATCGTGCCGAAAAAGTCTCATGCTGACGCACCCTTGATTTAATTCCGGGCGTGCGTCAGCATGAGATTGTTGGTTTGTCGCCAAAATAGTCGTAGCTGACGCATCCTACTTATCAGAAACCTGGTTTCTGGCGTGATTTATCGTTAAGCCCAAAACTCCTATAAACCGGGTTTTTTGCCCCACATCAGCCCTAAAACTCTCGGAAATATCGATCTAAGCTAAATTATAGAAAATCCACCGCTCTTCAATCTTAAAACCCGATGTCCCTCACCGAACAAATCCTCTCCCAAGTGCCGGGAAATGCCCTTGAAGGCCTCCAAAAGGTCGATCGACTCTGGAACAACCTCAAACAAAACACCGCACCAGCACCCCAAGCAGTCAAGCACAACCAACAACCCCTCGAAACCCTCGACTTCGACATAGTTATCGGCGGCGGAACCCTAGGAATACTCATCGGAACAGCCTTAGCCGTGCGGGGTTGGCGAGTAGCCCTACTCGAACGCGGCATCCTGCGAGGGCGCGAACAAGAATGGAACATTTCTCGCAAAGAATTAGACGCATTCTTAGAACTAAATTTGCTGACTGCTGCTGAAATAGACAAAGCAATAGCCACCGAATACAACCCAGCCCGCATCAGCTTTGCCAACACCCCCGACATTTGGGTGCGCGACGTACTAAACATCGGAATAGACCCAGTTTACCTCCTCGAAACCCTCAAACAAAAATTTCTCCAAGCCGGAGGCAAACTATTTGAAAACACACCATTTAAAACAGCAACAATTCACCCGAACGGAGTCGCGGTAGAATCGGCAATTACAGATTCACCGACAGCCGAAAATTTATTTAAAACCAGATTATTCTTAGACGCAATGGGACATTTTTCCCCCATTGTCCGCCAAGCCAGACAAGGCAAAAAACCCGACGCAGTATGTTTAGTAGTCGGTACTTGCGCCCAAGGATACCCCAAAAACGAAACCGGCGACATATTTGCATCCTTCACCCCAATGCAAAATCAGTGCCAATACTTTTGGGAAGCATTTCCAGCCAGAGACGGGCGGACTACTTACTTATTTACCTACATAGACGCTGACACAGAAAGATTCAGTTTAGAAACATTATTTGAAGAATATTTGGGCTTGCTGCCCCAATATCAAAACGTCAAACTCGAACAGTTAAAATTCCAAAGAGCACTCTACGGATTCTTTCCCTGCTATCGCCAAAGTCCTCTAAAAATGCCTTGGAATCGCATACTTCCAGTCGGAGACAGCAGCGGTAGCCAATCGCCCCTCAGCTTCGGCGGTTTCGGGGCAATGGTGCGCCACCTCAAACGCTTGACTCTCGGAATTGACGAAGCTTTGACAAGCGAAAGTTTAGACAAAAAATCCCTCGCACTTTTGCAACCGTACCAGCCGAATCTATCTGTTACCTGGTTGTTTCAGCGTTCGATGAGTGCTGCGATGAATCAGAAAATAGAGCCCAATCAAATCAATCAACTTTTGGCTGCTGTATTTCAGGTAATGGAAGAGTTGGGAGAACCGGTACTCAAACCGTTTCTGCAGGATATTGTGTTATTTCCGGCTTTGTCAAAAACCCTGTTTAAAACAGCAATTAGCCATCCTGGATTAGTGATGAAAATTATTCCGCAGGTGGGAATAGCTAATTTGCTTGATTGGATGGTTCATTATGTTAATTTAGGAATTTATACCGGATTGCAGCCATTGGGGAAAGCGGTAGAACCGCAGGTTAAAAATTTATCTGCTGAACAGCAATATTATTTTAACCGATTAGTTGAAGCGTGGCAATACGGCGCGGGAGGCGATTATTAATTATGGATAATTGGGTTTGTAGTGAGGACTTTAGTCTGTATCAAAATCAGAATAATAAAATCCTCATATCGTTTCTGGTTGCATCGGAATAATAAAATCGAGTCAACAGTCAACAGTCAACAGTCAACAGTCAACAGTCAACAGTCAACAGTCATATATGAGTGCAACCGGAATTGATATCACTACAAACTTATACAGGAGCTATAACTGCTAAAGCTTGGGGAATCACTCGGAATGTTGCAGGCGTGTGAGTGGTGATTTCACCGTCGGTATTAATCGAACGGCGTTTGCTAGTATTAATCTCAAATTCTTGAGCGTGCAAGGCGCGAACCTTCGGCCAAGTAGTATGATTTCCTTGCCTCATTGCCGGCAGCAAAGCAAGGATTTCCCACCAATGTTGTGTCTCTAAACTGTACAAGTCTAGTCGCTTGTCGTCGATGGTGGCATCTTCGGCAACTGTCATGCCGCCGCCGTAGTAGCGGCCGTTGCCTATGGCAATTTGAATTGTTTTTACATTAAAAGATTGGTTTTTTACCTTGATTTCTGCTCTGAATGGCCGCGATTTAAAAATTGTCTGCAAAGCAGCAAAAGCATAAGCTAAAATTCCCCAGCGCTGCTTCACATCTTTAGTCAGTCTCTGGGTAATTTCGACGCTCAATCCCAAACTCGCTACATTAAAAAAATGCTGTTGGTTAACCCAACCTATGTCTATAAGCCGAATTTTACCGCTGGCAATTACTTGAATAGCTGCGGATAAATCTGTAGGAATTCCGAGAGTGCGGGCTAAATCGTTAGCTGTTCCCATCGGTAAAATACCCAAGGGTAATTTAGTGTCCATCAAACCTTCGATGGCGCAGTTGAGTGTGCCATCGCCGCCACCGATGATGACTAATTCGACTTGATTTTGGTGGTTCCGAATTGTGTCGGAAATTTCGCTGGCGCTGTCGGTTGATTTTACTATTAATTCAAAACCAAGTGCTTCTAATTTGGCAGTGGCTTGAGATAATAGTTCTTTCCCTCTTCGGGAGTGCTGGTTTACTAAAAGGAGAGCTGTTTTCATTGGAAAATGGGCTAAGAGTTGGGTAAAAAAATTAATTGTGTCACGGTTCGCAGTGCGGAATGGAGTCCGCAATCCGGGAGCGGACTTGAGTCTGCCCTACGAGCCCAAGGAGGAAATGGCTTTATTTAATTGGGATTTATTAGCTGTATTTCTGCTTAACTGCTAATTGAGTTTTTTGTTTTAAGAATATGACAAATTGATGATTTAAATGGATTGATTTAATGTTTTAATTATATTTTACCATTGGTGAGGGATTGACATCAATCTAAAATAATTGATAATTGTAGCAACAGATTGCGGGAGACGATCGCGCTTCTGGGCTAGCTGTCATCTACCTTCTTGAAGCTAAATTAAATTTATGTCTCATATTTTGGAACAAGCGCAAGCCGCTGCCGATCGCCAAAACTGGCCTATTGTAGTCGAATGCTTGCAGCAAGTGACAGCCAACCGCAGCCAGCCACAGGAAAAAATATTTTTAGAACAAGCTGTAAGTTTAGCAATACAAGCCTTGGAATGGGGGGATTTTCAAGACCGCTGGGAAATTGCTAAGGTATTGCCAAATCTGGGAAATGGCGCGATCGCACCTTTAATTGCCGCGATCGAAGACGAAGACGCAGACACCGAACCCAGGTGGTTTGCCGCCCGCATTCTCGGAAAGTTCGAGCGCCCGGAAGTGATTGCAGCTTTAGTAAAATTAGTCAAAAATTCCGACGAAGAATTGAGCCAAATCGCGGCCCAAACCCTCGCCAATTTCGGCCCGACAGCTATAGAATCCCTAGCAACTCTATTGCAGCAGGAAGACTCGCGACAGTTTGCAACAGCAGCCCTCGCCCAAATTCGCCGCCCCGAAGCGATCGCCCCGCTGTTGAGTGTAGTCAAAGACTCTAGAATTGCGGTGCGGCTGGCTGCGATCGAGGCTTTGAGCAGTTTTCACGACTCCCGCATCCCGCCGGTACTGGTAGAAGCACTCAAAGATGTGGCGACATCAGTCCGAAAAGAAGCGGTGAGAGCTCTGGGAGTTCGCGCTTATTTAGATGCAGAATTAGATTTAGTTAATTTGCTCAAACCTTTGCTTTGGGACATCCGATTTGAAGTGTCCCAACAAGCGGCGATCGCGATCGGGCGGCTGAAAACCGATGCTGCAGCGTACAGTTTATTTGAATTCCTGCGAAACCCCGCAACTCCCCTGGAATTGCAAATCGAAACTGTGCGCGCCCTAGGCTGGAGCGAAACTGCTGTTGCTTTAGAATATTTGCAAACTGCGCTGATTGGGCGATCGGTTTTTAACGCACAACCGAGCGAATTCACAAATAGCGATCGAGTGCTAAATGCCAGCGATTCCTTGCAAATTCATAACATTAATCCTGCTGTTTGTCAAGAAATTGCCGCTGTTTTAGGGCGAGGGTCAAAGCCGGAGTTAAAAATAAAAGCTGCTGAAATTGCGATCGGTTTGCTAGAGGGGAATTATCCGGCGGTGCAGCCTGCCCAAATCAAACAATCTTTAGCTTTAGCGTTAGGACAATTAGGTGATATTAGAGCGCTAAACGCGCTGATTCAATTGTTAGGCGACGGCGATAATAGCGTCAGGCTGCACGGCGCTGCAGCACTCAAACGGCTTGGTGCGGCGGAGGTTCGGCAGCACTTAGAAAGTTTAGTTAAGCAAGACAATCTGGAACCGGGATTGAGAGAGGGAATTGCGATCGCCCTGCAAGAATGGTAGGAAAATAAGTCTTGTTGACTGTTGACTGTTGACTGTTGACTGTTGACTGTTATCTGTTATTTGTTAACCAATAGCTGTCAACAAATAACCAACAACTAACAACCAACAACTAACAACCAACAACTAACAACTAACAACCAACAACTAACAACTAACAACCAACAACCAACAACCAACAACCAACAACCAACAACCAACAACCAACAACTAACAACTAACAACCAACAACTAACAACTAACAACTAACAACTAACAACTGACTAAATTGGCAATCGCACCCCAAAAGTCGAGCCGAGTCCTTCCCCTGGACTTTCGACCCAGACAGTGCCGCCGTGGAGTTCCACCAGATGGCGGACGATCGCCAATCCCAGTCCCAGCCCGCCGTAATTGCGCGTAGAACTGCTGTCAGCTTGGCGGAAGCGATCGAACACAAACGGCAAAAACTCCTTGCTGATGCCAATTCCGGTATCGGTGACGGCGATCGTCACAGAGTGAACCGGAGACACAGAGAAAATGGCATCACCAGCCGATCGCGATTCCCCCTCATCCCAGACCCTGATTTCTATGCGACCTCCCCGCGGCGTAAACTTAATCGCATTCGAGAGCAAATTCCACACCACCTGCTGCAAACGAGCAGCATCGCCCCTCAAGGTACTCACTCCTTCGCCGTAATAACTCACCAATTCAACTCCGCGAGCTTCAGCATCAGGAATCAGGGCCTTGACGGCGGTTTCTACAGTCCCAACCAAATTCACCGGGGACAGCTTCAAACACACTTTACCGCTGACAATCCGGGAAACGTCCAGCAAATCCTCAATCATCTGAGTCTGCAACCGCCCGTTTCGCTCGATCGTCTCCAAAGCCACAGCCGTTTTTTCGGGACTCAACTTGCGCTGTCGCAGTATCTGAGACCAGCCCACCACCGCGTTGAGAGGAGTCCGCAACTCGTGGGAAAGTGTTGCCAAAAACTCGTCTTTAATCCGGTTGGTCTCGGAAGCTTCCCGGTAAAGCCGCGCATTGTCGATCGCCACCGCCGCATCCCGCGCCAAATCCGACAGCAAAACCAAATCGCCCTGTTCGCAGCGGCGGCCCGACTCTCCGCACAGCAGCGAAATCGCTCCCAGCGTCCGCCCGCGAGCCATCAGCGGCACGCAGATTGCCGATAGCGGGCTATGGGAACACAGCACCAACAGCAATTCCCTGTCCGGTACCACCGCTTCGAGCGCCCAATTCGGTATTTCGGGGTAAAGTTTCGCCTCCCCAGTCCGCAGCACCTTTGCCACTCCGTGCCTTCCCTGGGGGTCTACCGGCAAGCGCTGGTCGATTTGCCACAGCAGGGCGACTTTGTTCGGATCGGAGTGAGCAACTGCTTGCAAGCGGAGCGAGCCGTCGGGTTCGATTAAATGCACGCAGCACCAATCCCCCAACTCCGGCACTGCTAAATCTGCCAAACCTTGCAGCGCCTGCTGGTAATCTAAGGAAGCCGAGGACAGCAAAGCCAAGGCTCGGGCGCGGAAATCGGCTGTTTGGGTCCATCGGTGGCGATCGTCAATATCCGTACAAGTCCCGAACCACTTGAGGATTTTCCCCTGAGCGTCCCGCACTGGTGTTGCCCGACCCAGATGCCAGCGGTAAGCCCCGTCAGATGCCCGTTTAAAGCGGTATTCCACCTCATAAGTCTCCCCAGTCTGCACCGACTTATTCCAGCGTTCTAGGGTGTGTTCCACGTCATCTGGATGCAAAATTGGCTGCCACCCCCAGCCTTGAGTTTCCTCCAGCGTCATGCCGCTATATTCAAACCAGCCCTGGTTGCAATAATCGAGGGAACCGTCGGGTAAAGCAGTCCAAACTATTTGCGGGATGGCTTCAGCGAGGGCGCGGTACAACTGTTCGCTGGCTTCTGTTTGGCGGCGGGCTACTTGTTCCCGCGCCAAGGCGAGATTCCGCTGTTCTTCGGCTTGTTTGCGATCGCTGATGTCGCCGATCGCCCCGATCAATTTGTAGGGATTGCCTTGAGAGTCAAGCACTGCCATGCCGCGATCGATCCAGTGCAGCCAGCCGCCACCTTGGTTCTGAACGCGGTATTCCTCAAAAAATGGGGCAGCAGAACAGTCTGGCGCGCTCAAATATCGATCGAGCGCAGCCAGGACTCGATCTCGGTCTTCCGAATGCAAGATACTGTTCCAAGCTGCCCTCGTCCTCGGAAATTCGCCTTTTTCGTACTCCAAATGTGCGTCTATCTCACCGAACCACAGCACGATACCCGTATCGATATCCCATTCGTAAATCAAATCGCTAGCACTTTTTGCCGCAATCCGAAACCGTTCTTCAGACTGTCGCAGCACTTCCACAAAATTAAAGCGTTCCGTCACGTCCAAAACCAGAGACAGCACCGATATCAACTGTCCCGAATCGCTGTAAAAAGCCGAATTGTACCACTCGCAGTGGAGCAACGAACCGCCCTTATTATAATTGCTGTTGCGAACTACATTGCAGCGAGTCTGTGGGTTTTTTAAACTATCAATTGCCGATTGTACATCTTCAAAATCGCCATACCCAATAAAATTCCATTCGCTAAAATGCTTGCCTAAAACTTCTGTTTTCTTCCACCCAAAAATCTTTTCGGCAGCCGGCGACCACCCGCTGATGCGACAATTTTCATCCCACTCAATCACAGCTAGGGGTGTATTTTCAAAATGAGAAGTTAGTTTTTGCATCGCGTCGCCCAAAGATGCTTCTACTTGCTTGCGCTGAGTAATATCGCTAAAAGAAATAGCTATACCGTCGCCCAATTTAACCGTCACAATCCGAAACCAGCCGACAATGCCTTCGCTGTTGTAATAAATCTCGGTATCGAGGGGAGTTCCTGTTTCTACAACTTCGACGTAACGGTCGAACAAATTGCGCTCTTTATGACCGGGCAGCACTTCTAGCAATCGCTTTCCGATTAATTCTTCAGGAGTCATGTGCTGAATTTTTGCCGCTGCAGGATTGACGTATTCCCATGCAAAATCCACAATTTTAGATTCGTCGCGAAGGCTGCGGAACACGTTAAATCCATCTATAGATAATTCCTGAAAAACGCGGAAGCGTTCTTCACTTTCTTGTAGCTTGCTTACAGTATCGAGCAGGATTTGCTCGACTCGCTCGCGCTGCGCTATTTCTGCGAGCAATTGCTGGTTAATTTGCTGAAGTTCGTTTGGGGGGGAGGCGGCGGAATTTTTAATGGCCGTGACAGCAGGAGCTCGATCGAGCTTTTGAGTTTTCGGCGCTGTATTTGCCAAGAAAGAGGCCAAACCGTCCCACGCCAAGAATTGTTGAGAAAGCGATGGCATCAGTTCCGCCACAGCCCACAAAGAAATCACAGCCGTAATGGCGGCGAGGAAACTTGAGGGCCAGTAGCTGGGATGCACCAGCATCCAAACTTGCATCAGATGAGTTGTGCCCCGACAGAAAAACCAGGCTCCCAATAACAGAAACCCCCTGCTCAAAGGCAATTTGCGCTGCTTCCAGGCCAAGTATGTCAGAATCGCTGGAATTGAGTAATCAGCCAAGGAAATTAACAAATCGCTGACCGCGTGCAGTCCCATTAACTGCGGTGGCCACTCTTCTAATCCACCTTGGGAAATAAAATTTTGGTTAAATGACATAATCTTAAGAGATAATTGCAGGATTTCGGCTTTTGGGTGCGATCGATCTTACTTGCAGTTGTGTTGCTGACCTGCTAATTTCTAGTTATACACAAAAAACCACAAAATACAACAGTCAATTTAAGCCTGGGATCGAAGTCGAGCGCAGGTTTTTACCTGGCGGCAAGATTCGGACATTTATCAACTGGTCTAGGGAGATTCCGGTACTGTCGCTCCCCCTGAAACAGGAAATTAAATACTATTTTTAAATGCCAAAACTTATCTAAAAATCCCGTGTTTTAACGCAATTTATCGAGCAATTACAACCGCTAAATTTATTCAAGAAATTGAACTACAACTGGCAAAACTATTTAAACAAATCTGGCTTTAATCGGTTTTTTGATAAGTTGGCAAGTTCATAAATCTGTTTAACATCCAAAAAGCGACATTTACTCGGATGGATAAAATTTGCCCGAGCAAGTTGATTCGTAGAACTGACAGAAGAGCACCATTCGTGTGGAAGCTCTTAAAAACCGGGTTTCTGAACGAAAGATATAGGTTGTGATGCGGTTTTTGCCGTCATAAACCCGGTTTTTGCCACAGGTGCTCTTCTGTCAGTAGAACCAACCTTCTCCGCGTCTGGCTGCATCAAAACTGATCTGTACTGTATCAAGGTCTACTAAATTCTTCAACTAAATCGGTTAACGTTACTTACGATCGTTCGAGGAAAATGTCTGAAACCATCTAGAATTAAACATCCATGCGCTTAGAGCAGCTTCAAGCATTTCTTTCGGTTGCTGAAACCGGGAGCTTTCAGCAAGCGGCCCGGAAGTGCGGCGTCACTCAATCGACTATTAGCCGTCAAGTGCAGGGACTCGAAGCGGAAGTGGGTTTGTCGCTGTTTCACCGCGCGGGAAGCGCGAAGCTGACTGTGGGAGGGGAACGCCTGTTACCTCACGCTCGCAAAATCTGTCAGACTTGGCGAAATGCTGCGGTCGAATTGGGAGATTTGCTGGCGGGAAAGCAGCCGGAACTGTGCGTGGCTGCGATTCACTCGGTTTGCGCTGCTTATTTGCCGCCTGTGCTGCAAAGGTTTTGTCGCGATTATCCTGAAGTGCAGTTGCGGGTGACGGCGCTGGGGAGCGATCGAGCTCTGAAAGTTCTCAAAGACGGTTTGGTGGACATCGCGGTGGTGATGAACAACCGTTATTTTACTCAAGCCCCGGAAATGTTGGTTGAGGTACTCTACAATGAGCCGATCGAGGTATTGATGGCGGCAAATCATCCCCTGGCCGAGTACGATCGAGTACCTTGGCCGGAATTGATTTGTTACCCGCAAGTGGTGTTTAAGGACGGGTACGGAATGCAGCGGATGGTGCAAGAACAATTTGAACGCATCGGCGCTAAACTTCATGCTGTTTTGGAACTCAACACTCTCGATGCTTTTCGGGGTGTGGTGCGACAGGGAGAATTGATTGCTTTGCTACCGCATTCAGCTTTGATTGAGGCCCAGGGCGATCGCACTTTAGCAATTCGGCCCATCGTCGCCAAACAAAGCGCAAATCCCCAAGTTTCGACGATCCTCTTCGAGGGCTTAGCTAACGGTCAATCGGCGATCGATCCGGCTTGGACTCGCGAAGTGGTATTGGTGACAACTCACGATCGAATGCAAATTCCGCCGATCGCCCATTTCTGGAATCTAATACGCGAATTTGTGCCACCATTAGATGTCATCAAGCTCTGAAAATTAGGAAATTAATTCGCGAGTTATCAGGTTTTTTTGTTGAGTGTTGACTGTTGACTGTTGACTGTTGTCTCTTCTCTTTCTAATAACCAATAACCAATAACAAATAACAAATAACCAATAACCAATAACCAATAACCAACTACAATAATTATGAGTGACGAATTTAGAGAATTGCTGCGAAAGATTGGCAGCGGAATACACACAGGAGAAAACTTAACTCGCCAGGAAGCAGCAGCAGCCACGCGGATGATGCTGCTGCAAGAAGCCACACCAGCTCAAATCGGAGCTTTTATGATTTCCCACCGCATCAAACGGCCCACCGGCGAAGAATTAGCCGGAATGCTAGATGCCTATGAAGAATTGGGGCCCATGCTTGCCCCCCCAAACCGAGAAAAAGGGTTTGCAGTTTCTAGCGTCGCCGTGTTTGGTGTAGCTTACGACGGGCGATCGCGCACCGCTCCAATTAGCCCCATAACCGCCCTAATTTTAGCCGCCTCTGGCGTGCCAAGCGTCATGCACGGGGGCGATGTCATGCCAACCAAAGAAGGCATTCCCCTGATTGAAATTTGGCGCGGTTTGGGAGTAGACTGGACAAAACTTAGTTTAGAAAAAGTCCAGCAAGTTTTTGACAGTACCGGTTTGGGTTTTGTCTACCTTCCCAAGCATTTTCCTCAAGCAGCCGCTTTAGTGCCCTACCGCCGCGAAATCGGCAAACGGCCGCCTTTTTCGACAATGGAGTTGATGTGGTGTCCCTGCGCCGGCGACGTTAACGTCATCTCTGGCTACGTGCACCCGCCGACAGAAGGTATGTTTCAAAAAGCCTTTGAATTGCGGGGAATCAAAAATTATACCACAGTCAAAGGATTGGAGGGAAGCTGCGACTTGCCGCGCGATCGTACTGCAATTATCGGCATTGCTAGGCCGGATACTGAGTTTGAGCGAGTGCTTTTGGCCCACGGAGATTACGGTTTCAGCAACACAAATCCCGCCTTTGAATCAGAGGAAGACTTACTCAAACAAATCCAGGAAGTGTTGCTAGGCAAACCCTCAGAATTGATGCAGTCAGCCATCTGGAATGGCGGCTTTTATCTGTGGCGCAGCGGGGTTTGTTTAGATATAAACTCGGGTTTGATTGAAGCAGAAACTTTATTGAGCAGCGGTCAAGTCATGCAAAAACTTGAGGAAGTTAGCAAAGCAATTTGTGCTTTAATTTGAGAATGAATCATGAGGTTTTGTGCTAATGACTGTTGACAGTTAACAGTTAACAGTTAACTACTGACTACTGACTACGGACTAATGACCAACCATCAAATTGCTGTAATTGTACTCGCAGGCGGTCAAAGTTCGCGCATGGGGACGGATAAAGCTTTGCTGGAAATTGAGGGTAAAAGCCTGTTGCAGCGGGCGTTAGAGGTTGCAGCATCCGTAACGCCACAAGTGTATGTTTTGACTGCTTGGCCCGATCGCTATCGATCGACCTTAACCGAACAATCCCAATTTCTGCTAGAGTACAATCCGGGCTCCGGGCCCTTAGTTGCATTGACTCAGGGATTGACAGAAATTCCCGCCGACTGGATTTTACTATTAGCTTGCGATTTGCCCTTATTAGAACCCCAAATTATTCAAAATTGGGCGAGTCAGCTAACAGCTATTCCCCAATCAACCCTAGCAATTGTCCCTTATCAAAACTCGCGCTGGGAACCTTTGTGCGGATTCTACCGCCAACAATCTCTCGCCAGTTTGCAAAGTTTTATTGAAAAAGGGGGACGTTCCTTTCAAAAATGGTTAAATCAAATCCAAGCAATCCCTCTACCTGTAGGGGAACGAGAAGCAATAATGTTATCGAATTGCAACACATTAGAAGAGTTTGAGCAATTAAAAGATAAAATGAGTAACGGTTGACTGTTGGCTGTTGGCTGTTGGCTGTTGGCTGTTGACTGTTAACTGTTGACTGTTAACTGTTGACTGTTAACTGTTAACTGTTAACTGTTGACTGTTGGTTCTAATGACTAATGACTACTGACTAATGACTACTGACTACTGACTACTGCCAACTGCCAACTACCAACTGCCAACTGCCAACTGTCAACTGACTATTGACTAATTAAATGATTAACGAATACTGGTTACTCGATCGCAATATAACATTTCTCAATCACGGCTCCTTTGGGGCTTGTCCGATTCCCGTACTCGAAGCGCAAATTAGTTTCAGAGAACAACTCGAAAGAGAACCTTTGCGCTTTTTAATGCGGGAATTTGAACCGCTGTTAGATAATGCCAGAAATCAGTTAGCCGCATTTATCGGCGCGGGTGAAGAAGATTTAGCCTTTGTGCCGAATGCTACAACGGGAATAAATGCTGTTTTGCGATCGCTCACTTTTGCTCCGGGCGACGAATTGCTAACCACAAATCAGGAATACAACGCCTGCCGCAACACACTTGATTTTATAGCAGAGCGCACAGGTGCTAAAGTAATAGTAGCAGAAATCCCCTTTCCCATTGATTCGCCCGAACAAATTGTTGAAGCAATAATTAAGTGCGTTTCACCCCAAACAAAATTAGCATTGTTAGACCACATTGTCAGCCAAACAGGCTTAATATTTCCCATCAAACAGTTAGTTGGCGAGTTGGAAAATCGCGGCGTAGACGTATTGGTAGACGGAGCACACGCGCCGGGAATGGTAGCGCTCAATTTAGCAGAAATTGGCGCAACTTACTACACCGGAAACTGCCACAAATGGCTGTGCGCGCCGAAAGGTGCTGCCTTTTTGTACGTGCGGCGCGACAAGCAAAATACCATTCGACCAACTACTATCAGTCACGGCGCTAACTCGCCGCGCACTGATAAATCGCGCTTTCAATTAGAATTTGACTGGATGGGAACCGTCGATCCGAGTCCCTATTTGTGCGTACCCGTAGCTATTGATTTTATGGGTTCTTTGTTGAAGGGTGGCTGGCCAGAATTGATGGCAAAAAATCATACTTTAGCCTTAGCCGGAAGAAAAATATTGGCGGATAAATTAGATTTGCCACTACCTTGTCCCGATGAAATGGTAGGTTCAATGGCAGTTGTACGGCTGGCTGATGAAAAATCTGATGCGGTTGCAAAAGGAGGAATTGCACCTTTGCAAGAGGCGCTGTGGCAGATTTTTAAAATTGAAGTTCCCGTGATTCCTTGGCCCGATTCTAGCAAGCGGTTGGTAAGGATTTCCGCTCAGTTTTACAATACTTTGGCGCAGTATGAGTATTTGGCTAAGGCGCTGGTTGAGTTGACAAGTGATGGGTTAACCGCAGATTTCAAGCGTACAGAAACTGATGAAACCAGATAATTTAATCGCTTTTTAAAAGGGATGAGAATGGGATATCCTGGCGATACAAACTGTTAAGCCAAGCGTATTGGAATATAATATAGCAAAACTTGCATTTCCCCAGCCCAAACAGACGAAATGAAAAAAGGAGAATTCAATGTCAAATGCGATGATGGTAATTTATCCCTATCGCGAACAGTACACCTGGGTTTTTGACGACGAGCGAGTCGGACTTGTCCGACAACCGTTTGTTCAGGGCGTACCCGAAAGGATTGAAGCACTCGTCGCAGACATTCCCAATGTCAATGGAGGTTTCCCACTCTTATTTTCACCCAATCCATTTCCCGGATATTAAGCATAAATGCTGTGGTTGAAAGAAGAATAGGGCGGTAACTAATATCGCCCGGAAGCAAAAAATCTCGAAGGCTGGCTTTGTCCGGCTTTGTTCAAATACTTTATAGAAGCACCGGCCAAGCTTTACTGTCAAGCTGAAAAACTACAATAATTAACAGCAAGTCTATGAAAAACTTGTCAATATTTAAACGCAATTTTGTTAAACCAGTCGATCGCGAAACTCGAAAAAAGCCTAAAATAGTCCTGTATGTATTTTGGACACTTTTGCTGATTTTCACGGCCGCCATCTCCGCAGGAATCGGAGCAATGACCGCCCTTTTCGCCCCCGTGGAACCGCAATTTATTAGTAGAGTCCTAGACGCTGCGGGCTTTAACTACAAATCATCCAACTCTTCTGGATACCGCCTGTCGCGGCCTGTTAATATCTTGATTATGGGCATTGACCGCGTACCAGAAACCGCTGCAAATTCCCCTAAAATTTTTGAAGGTCGCAGCGATACAATACTCGTATTTCACCTCGATCCTAGAGATAAATCTATTAGTTTGATTTCAGTTCCGCGAGATACTAAAGTCCAAATTCCCGGAATTCGTTTTAGCAAAATTAACGAAGCTAATGCTAGAGGAGGAGCGGCTTTGGCGACGCGATTGGTTAGCACAATCTTGAACAATGTGACAATAGAAAGATACGTGCGAGTCAGCAACGGTGCGTTTCGGGAATTAGTCGATTTGTTAGGAGGAATTGAGGTATTTGTACCTCGGGCGATGTCCTATACAGATACGACCCAAAAGTTAAAAATAAACTTAGCACAGGGATGGCAAATTCTCAACGGAGAACAAGCAGAACAATTTGCTCGATTTCGCAACGACGGTTTAGGAGATATCGGCCGCATTCAGCGACAACAATCTTTAATTCAAGCTATTCTCAACAGCCTCAAAAGTCCTTCTGTATTGGTGCGTTTGCCGGAAATTGTACGATTGATGCAAAAATATGTGGATACAAATCTAAATTTTGAGGAAATTTTGACGCTGACAAATTTTGGTTTGCAATTGGAGCGAGATAATTTTAAGATGGTGATGTTACCCGGACGTTCTAGCTCAGGACAAGGGGATTTGAGGAGTTATTGGATTTTAGATGCTGCTGGGCGCGATCGCATTATGACACAATATTTCCAGCAAGTCGTGCCAGATTTTGCCCAAGGGCAATTTCCCAATTCCAGCGAGTCAGTTTCCCCCACTAACCTTAAAATCTCCGTCCAAAACGCTTCTAGCAAACCGACAGCCGCCAAAAGCGTCGCTGAATTTCTCCGAAAAAATGGTTTTTCTAATGTATCTGTAGTCAAAGATTGGCCCGACAAGCAGCGTCAAAGTCAAATTATTGTCCAGAAAGGAGATTTAGCCGCAGCAAATCAAATGCAAAAAGTGCTAGGCGACGGTAAAATAGAAGCATCTTCTACTGGTGAAATAGATTCTGATTTGACACTTCGCGTCGGCGAAGATTGGGTAAAGCGATTTTAATTAGTCAGTAGTCAGTTGGCAGTAGTCAGTAGTCAGTAGTCAGTAGTCAGTAGTCATTAGCCATTAGTTAACAGTTAACAGTCAACAGCTAACAGCTAACAGTCAACAGTTAACAGTTAACAGCTAACAGCTAACCGCTAACAGTCAACTGTTAACAGCTAACAGTTAACAGTCAGCAGTCAACAATTCCTAATTCCGATCATTATGAAAAGTGTATCCCGAATTTTCCTGAGCCTGATTTTAAGTTTAGTGTTGGCTTTTGGATGGGTGCTGCTGAGTGCTACTCCTGCATTGGCGCTGCCTAAACTTAATATTAATTACACAAATATTGATTTGTCCGATCGCGATTTTTCCAATTCGGACTTAGCGGGCGGAACATTCGTCGCTTCTGAAATGCGGAGAACCAACTTTCAAGGTGCTGATTTAAGCAATGCGATTTTGACTAAAGGAGTTTTACTAAATGCCAACTTGTCAGGTGCTAATCTCTCCGGTTCTTTAGCAGATAGAGTTACATTTGACGGCGCGAATTTGACGAATACTAATTTCACCGAAGCAATTATGACACGAACTCGGTTTTTTGATGCTGCAATTTCTGGCGCTGATTTTACTGACGCGATTATCGATGCTTATCAAGTGAATATCCTGTGCGAAACGGCAGATGGTATCAATCCTGTGACGGGAGTTTCTACGCGAGAAAGTTTGGGATGTCCGTAGAAAGTTACGATTGTAGGAATTATGCGTTGGGGCGAGAAACCGGGTTTCTACGAGTTTTTTGGTTGAGTGACGAGAAATCTAGAAAGAAACCCGGTTTCTGAATATCGCGTTGGGGCGAGAAACCGGGTTTCTACGAATTTTTTGGTTGAGTGACGAGAAATCTAGAAAGAAACCCGGTTTCTGAATACCTCGTCGGGGCTAACTGTTGCTTCTATCGATTGCTACAGATACCTGTATTCGCAGCAGTAACTACCAAGTCTGAATTCAACAGCAAATCTAAATCAGTGTCGGGATTAACAGCATACAAATCGACTTTATCTTTACCCAAAAATACCCCGATTAAAGTCCCGATTCCCGCACCGCCTAACACCTCTTCAGTTGCGATCGCCCGATCGCCCGTAACTCCCGCAATCGCCGCCGCCGCTGCTGCACCCAACGCCGTATTCTTAATCAAATTCCCAACATTCACGCCCTTAGTCACAGTTTCTTTGCGAGTAATCACTTGCGAAGTAGCATTCAGAGGTACTCTGTTACCGTTGATGATACTTAACTCTTGGGCCACAAACTGAACGCCTGCAGTAGTCGATCGCAATTCGCCACTAATTTTAGACCCTTCGGGTATCAAAACTTTGCCATTATTCCCTGCGATATCCGAAGCCACAGTCAGCGTAATCGGAGACTTGTCATTGGGGCCTAGCAAAATCTTGCCTTTGGGATACTCGATGGGAATAGTCACCCCGCTAGGAATTTTCACAGCAACACTCTGGCCAATATCAGCCTTAGCAATGTAAGGAGAATTAATTGCTCTTGCTTGATTGGTACTGACTAACGCTTGATAGATAAAAGCAGCTACTTCAGCCCGCGTCGCTGACTGGTTTGGCTTGAGAGATTTAGGATTGGGATAGCTGACAACCAATTCTTTTTCAGTAGCAGCAGCAACACTTTTGACAGCATAACTTTGGATCTGATCCGCATCATTGTAGTAGCTGAGAACATCTTGAAAATTGCAGGTAGGCTCATAGCCAAGTCCGTTATTTAAAGCGACTACAACTTGCACGCGAGGAATTTGCTGCATTGGCCTGAAAACATTACCGGGATAGCCAGACATCCATCCCATTTCGTATGCTTCGGCGATCGCCCCGCTGGCCCAAAAACTGGAAGGGACATCGGCAAACCTAGCAGCATTGCGGGTTTTTGCCTTTTTCACAGAACGGATCATTGCCGCAAATTCAGCCCGCGTTACGGGTGCATCCGGGCGGAAAGTGCGATCGGGAAAACCTTTGATAATGCCCCTTTCTGACAAATCTTGAATAAAGTCTTTTGCCCAATAGTTATTACTAACATCCGAAAAAGCTGTCTGAGCAAAAGCAGGCGCGGGTGCTAGCAGCGGCGCTGCAGTTCCAGCAACGGTTCCCAATGTTAATAAAACAGATGTACCGATTTTAATGCGATGTAATACAGACATTTTTGATTCTCCAATTTACACAAGTTTTTTATTGAGGACAAGTAAGCTTTTGATAGGCTGATTGATTGTCGCCTAACTTGCTTTTTCCCTCGGCTATGTAATCATTATTGAATATTTTGATTTTCAATGCGGGGAAGATACGGTCTTTAAAAATAAATATTTTGAAACTCATTTCGGATTTTAAAAATCCTTAAACTCCTTAAAATCGTGATGTTACTTATCTCCCTTATCTACCTTGTGTTTGCAATTAACAGGATTTACGGACAAAGCCGCTTGATATGCGATCGCGATCGCTCGTCATTAACTAAAAGTGAGTATAATAAACTCGATCGAGAAATACCTGTTTGTTGCCTATGAGTAGCCTGACCTTTGCCTCTGCCCATCAGCTAGCGCGAATGATTCGCGATCGCGAAGTCTCTGCCGTCGAAGTTCTCGACGCTTACCTTAGTCAAATCGCAAAGCACAACTCGCAATTAAACGCCATTTGTACGCTGGATGAAGACAATGCCCGTACTAGAGCAAGACTTGCCGATGAAGCCCTAGCCAGAGGAGAAAACTGGGGTGCTTTACATGGGGTTCCCATCACGATTAAAGACATTTTTGAAACAGCCGGACTCCGCACTACAGCAGGCTATATTCCCCTCAAAGATTATGTACCCCAACAGGATGCAACTGCTGTTGCGAGATTGCGGGCAGCAGGTGCTGTAATTATGGGAAAAACCAATATGGCGGAATTGGCTGCCAATTATCAAAGCACCAATTCTCTGTTTCCACGGGTGAATAATCCTTGGCATTTTGACTATACTCCTGGTGGCAGTTCTGGAGGTAGTGCCGCGGCTGTCGCTGCCGGACTTTCACCGTTAGATTTGGGCAACGATTTCGGGGGTTCAGTGCGTCAACCGGCTCATTTTTGCGGTGTTTATGGCTTAAAGCCGACGGATCGCCGTATTTCTACAGCAGGACAGATTCCTGAAGTGCCGGGAATGCCACTGTCTATTCGCCAAATGATGACAGTGGGATGTTTTGCGCGATCGATCGAAGATATCCAACTTTGTTTTTCGTTAATTGCAGGCGCTGATATTCGTCGTCCAGATGTGCCGCCGATTCCGCTCGATCGACCCTCTGGCAAGCCTTTGCAGCATCTCAAGATCGCTTGGAGCGCTGAATGGGCCGAAGTTCCCGTTGCTTCTGAAATTCGAGCAGCTATGACTGCGATGGCTCAAACACTCTCTGAGGCAGGTGTCCAAACCGAACGCTGGCTTCCCAAAGACTTTGACCTTTCCAAAATATTGAATCTCTACGGACTGCTCTCCATGTACCTCACTATCTACGCTCAACCGCAGGATAGATATAACCTGCGTCGTAGTTTAGAGTTAATCTTCCGCACCGCAACCCAAGGCGATAAAAAACTCCGAAAATTGGGAGATTTCAGCAGATTCCTACCTGAGATATTGAATCCAAGTTTGAAAGGATATTTCGAGGCACTCACACAGCGCGATCGCTTCACTGCCCATATAGATGAGGCATTAGAACCGTGGGATGTATGGCTTTGTCCTGTTGCTGCAACCGCTGCGTTTACTCATTGTCCTGCTTGGAGTGCCGTTGATGTTGATGGCAAATCCTATCCTCATGCAGTAGCAAACGGTACTTATGCGATACCTTTTAATCTGAGCGGACATCCTGCGGTAGTAATTCCCATTGGACAAACGGAGAATGGTTTACCGATTGGAATGCAAATTGTTGGTAAGCGGTGGTGTGAAATGGAGTTGTTGGCGATCGCAAGTGCGATTGACAAAGTGGTTGGTAGTTTGCAACACCCACCTGGTTACTGAGCCTTTTATCAAATTTACTTGATGGTCAAGAATACAATCAGTTGTAGGGTGCGTCAGGTTTTATGTTCTCAATCATCGCGGACAGTATGACTCTGACGCACCGTTTTTTGCGTGGTGCGTCAGTTGTGAGATTGTTAGTTTGTAACGAAAATATTGCTAGCTGACGCACCCTACTTGATTGTTTAATGACCTATCGCGAGTAGCGGTTCCCAACTTGTCACATCTTCAAATAAATATTGATAACCCGCTGCATTGGGATGGAGACCGTCCGCAGTCAGACAAGAACGCCACCAAATATTACCGCGATCGATCCATTTATCAAAAACATCTAAATAGGGAATTCCCCGCAACTGACAAGCTAATTTCGTTGCTTCTTTATAGCGATACTGGTCTGCATGATTGTAGTACAAACAATCTTGAAAAGGCATTTTGCTTTCATCCACCGGCACCATCCCCACAAATATCACCGGACAAAGTTGTTGGGACAAATTTAACAAATTATCCAAAACAGTTTTAAAATGTTCAAATTCCGTATAACTGCGCCCGGTAGGCGACTGCACTCTCGCCGTATCGTTGAGGCCTACGGAAAGAATAATCGCATCGGGCACGCGGTTTCTGAGCTCGCCTCGGTGGCGAAACTCGTTTTCGAGCCGCTGGGCGACTTGATAGGTGCGATCGCCCCGAACCCCCAAATTGTATAAAACGTGTCCTGCACTCTCCGGTAACATCCACTGGCGCCGCAATCTTTCTACCCAACCACCGCCTACGCCGTCGCCAAAACCATAGATTAAACTGTCGCCGAAAGCAACCAATTTGAGGGGACGAGAATTTACCCGATGCAAGTGACCAAAGGAATAGCCTGTTGCTGCCTGCATAACCGATACTAAGTTAGTAATTTATGAATGAATCTTGACATATTGACACTCCTCGACCGTCAGGCGCGAGGATTCTTGGCTCAATCAGTCGATTTGCTCGTTGATTCTACCACCAACGAGTAGAGATCTGTCTGTCCCCAAGCGTTAATTTCGGCGTGCCCCGCCGTATTTAAAATAATTCCTGCCGACCTCAATCCTTTGGTCAAGATGTTTCTTGCAGCATTATGATCGCGATCTAAAACCGTACCGCAACCACAAATATGGGTGCGAGTTGACAGCGCTTTCTTAACGATATTGCCACAATTTGAACACATTTGAGAAGTGTACTGAGGAGCAACAGCAGTTACTGTCTTGCCATACACTTTACCAAAATATTCCAAATAATGATCGAGTCTGTGACCATGCTGCATCACTAATTGATTTAGCAAGCTTATGCTTTTTTACCATGTTCTTAACCTAAAGGTCTTCATCGGCTACAAAATCGCTAGATTTTACCGCGTACAACGCCGTCTTAATGGCGAAGTCTTTACGCTGCCTAGTGACTTTCAGGTGCTTTATTCCTAACTTGTTAATCGCTTTCTTCCGATTTTTAGAACCTTTCTTTTTTCTATAAATTTGCTTCTGTAATCTTTTTAAAGCTTTTTCGCTTTTGCGAAAATATCGAGGATTGGCGACTGTCTCCCCCTCACTATCAGTATAAAAGTGGTTCAATCCCACATCTATTCCAATAACTTTACCTGTTGGGACCGTTGTCTCTTTTCGCTCCACATTGACACAAAATTGCGCGTAGTAGCCGTCAGCACGACGTACAACTCTGATTCGCTTAATCTCGTCGGGCGCCGAGAAATGCAAATCCCGATTGCCGATTAACTTGAATTTTCCCGCTGCAAAACCGTCTTTAAATGTTAGCCATCTTTTGTCGGCAGAAAGTAGCCATCCTGATGTCTTGTATTCTACCGACCGAGTATGCTTTTTGAACTGCGGGTAGCCCTTTTTTCCTGGTTTCTTGGCTTTGCAATTAGCAAAAAAACGTTGAATAGCAAAAATGGCGCGTTCAGCGGAAGCTTGACGCGCCATTGAGTTTAGTTTACCTGCCCATTCAAACTCTTTCGCTATGATGGCGCATTGTTTGTATAGGTCAACTAGCTTAACTCGGGAATTGTCTATCCAATATCTAAGAGTTTTGTTTCGGACAAATTGAGCTGTTCTGATCGTGTCGTCAATGATCCGATATTGCTCCGCTTTGCCTTTTAACTTAAACTCTAGTACAATCATAAAATGATGATATCACCTCATATTTGTATTTTGTCGATACTTCGCAGATCTTTACACGGAATAAAATCCGTCTTACAAGGACAGGGCTTTAAACCCAATTTTTTGCTAAACTAGAATGTAACATTAGATAAACTAGGTAATTTCGATGATTAAGCGTCCAACCTTCGATTCAACTCAGCTAACCCGTCGGGCAGAAGAGTTGATCGGTGCTGCATCCAACCGCTATCGGATTACGGTGCAGGTGGCGAACCGCGCCAAACGCCGCCGCTATGAAGATTTTGACAATGACGACACTCAAATGATGAAACCTGTAATGCGGGCGATATTTGAGATGTCGGATGAAATGACTCAGCCGGAAATTATCGGAGATATCTAGACTTGGCAAGTTTTGAGTTTTGAGTGGTGAATTGCCAGCAATTTTTGTTCGCTCAAAACTCAAAACTTTTTCAAACTAAATTGGCCCGCTAGGGTGAAAAATCCGTCTATTTTAGGTACGCAAGGGTTCTAGAAATATATACACAAGCGAGGGGGACGATCGCACTCCTAAGAAACTATTTTTCTCAAATCGAAATTCTTCCAACGGGGTTGATTTTCGGAAATCATAAAATTAGAAAGTAGGAGATATGTTGGCAGGTAAGTTGAGGAAATTATTCTATTTTTGAAATTGTCAAAACCGTGAAGAAGAAATTAAAGCTGGGCTTGAGTTTTCTGTTTGTTACTTTGATTGTGGCGATTTTCACGCTTTTGAGTTGGGTATTGGAATCGGGCGAACTGAGTATGTCGGCTTTGGAACCTATGCTGCGGCAGAGTTCTGAGTCTGCGCCGGCGGTGCGGGTTGCTCAACAATCGGGGCCGCTGCAGGTGAGGGCGCAAGATGCGTGGAAGTTTGTGTATGAAAAGTTGCCGGATTTGCCGATCGAGAATAACTACATTTCTCAGGAAACTGGAAAAGTAGATCCAAATAATACTTTAGTCGGCCGCTTGATTCGATATCACGTCTTTGTTAAAGGAAGACCGCCAAATTACCGCTTAGATTGGAAGTTGAGTTTAGCTGACTATCTGGGGGCGACTCCCGATTATTTGGTGGAAGACGTGTATCCGGGAAAGGATGTTTTGCGAAAAAATCCGATGGAAGGCGATCGCGCTGCTATTCAAAGTTTAAATCGAACTCAGCGGGATGCTTTGGTTCAAGCTTTGGTTGATGTTTTTACGCAGAGTTCTCGATCGCGGACACCGGCGGCGCGGGAAACACCACAAGGGCGATCGACTTCGCCGGAAATCATGCAGCCGCAGCCGGGAGATGCGAAATTGCTTACACCTTAGTATTTTATTGCCGATCGAATCTAGCTTAAACATCGCCTTTATTTCTTAGTCCGCGCACCAAGCGGACTTTGTTTGACTCGCTTTGCGGTTTCAACCGCCGAACAATGTCTAAAACCAAAAATCTAAAATCCTTCAATGGTGGAACGTGTAATCAAGACTGGTGTTGGCTGGCGTTTGGGATGGAACCCCGAAGCGCAGGAGTTTCAGGGTTTGGTGGCTGGGGAGGGTTGGGCGATCGAACTCACGGAGGCTGAGTTAAACGATTTTTGCCGATTGTTGGGACAGTTAGCCGACACCATGAGTCAAATGGCCTCTGAGTTAATGGATGAGGAAAAAATCGCCATTGAAGCCGAAACAGATTTGTTGTGGCTGGAGGTAGAAGGCTATCCAGAAGCTTACAGCGTGCAGTTGATTTTGAATGCTGGCCGCAGGTGCGAGGGTTTTTGGCCGGCGGCTGCGGTGCCGGGTTTGGTGCAGGCTGCAAAAGTTTTAAAAGTTTTTTGACTTTTTCTGAGATTTCATGCTATGGTGTTAAAGCTGTCGGGGCGTAGCGCAGCTTGGTAGCGCACTACTTTGGGGTAGTAGGGGTCGTGGGTTCAAATCCCGCCGCTCCGATTGTAATGAAACCTTCTCTTTGAGGAGGTTTTGTTGTTTTTAGCTAAAAAGACGGAATCCCGCGCGCGATACCTCTATTCGGGTTGGTGTGGCGATCGATCCGCCGGGTCATTCGATTTTAGATTTTAGATTTTAGATTTTGGATTGATTCCACCGATCGATCCGGGGGCTTGTAAGCTGTTGTGCATTTAAATTGTATATTTCGACGATCCATCAAAAATCTTCTCCCCCTCTCCCCC